>JAAXHZ010000207.1 GCA_012270625.1 Dehalococcoidia bacterium
GGCCAGTGCAAGCAGACCGTCAGCATGGAGAACGCTGAGGCGCTGGTTGCTGCCGTGGACGACATCGCCGCCGCATTCTGGGCCACCAAGGGCGTCGAATACAGCGACCCGGTCGCTGAGGTCCGGTACGGCACGTAGGTCACTACCTAGCCCAGATCTGACTCTCTTAGACAAGCAACAAAAGGGGCGTTCTACCAAACGCCCCTTTCTGCTTCCGCACGATTTCCGCAGGTGTATTCAGTCCATATAGTCCTCGCGCGGGGGACTGAATATATCCAGCGCCTTCGATGGCTGATCCGTAGCCTGGAGTCCGTGTTCCACGCCGCCAGGGATGATGTAGGTATCACCCTTGCGGACTCTGGTGGTCACGCCGCCGATGGTGAAGTCGAATTCACCCTCCAGCACCATACCGGCTTGCTCATGCGGGTGCTGGTGCATCGGCACTTCTGAGTTTGCGTCAATCTCGACCACGCTCAGCATGATCTTCTTGCCCCACATCGTTCTGAGAAACACACCCGGGGCAAGCTCTCTGAGTTTCACTTCGTCTGGATCGTAGGTGTATGTCACAGCTCGGCTCCTCCGAGACTCTCTCGAATTCAGGCTACATGCGCGCCAGGGCGCGCTTGTGCTGGGGAATAAGGCAGGCGGTGATGAAGTCGTTAATCGGCGTCGGCACTCCAAGCTGGCGGCCCAGCTCAGACACCTTGCCGTTCAAGTTGCCGAATTCCATCGGTCTGCCGGCGTTCAGGTCAGCGTGCATCGACGATATCAAGTGGTCGCTGTCCTCAACGAAGTTTTCCATGATGGACTCGACGAGGTCCGGCGCGAGATCGACACCCGCCGATCTTCCGACGGCGTAGGCTTCGTTAAGGACGTCCAGCGTCATCTTGCGAGTCTCGGGAGAGTCCATTACCTCGGCGAACGACGAGTGAGTTATACAGGTCATCCCGCTCAGACCGCAGATGTAAACCAGCTTGTTCCACAGCGCCTGTTCTATGTCCTCAGCGATCTCAGAGTCGATTCCGGCGTCCGCGAAGGTCTCCCTGATCTCGGCCCCGCGCTGGGAAGGGCTGCCACCCTGCTCCGCGAAGACGATTCGGGTTATCCCGCCCAGCTCCTGGAACAGGCCCGGTCCAGGATGGGCAGCCTCGACATACGCGGCGCCCAGCATTATACGTCCCGCCCCGAAGGCTGCTGAAAGCTCGTCGCCGCTGCCGATGCCATTCTGAAGCGTGAGTATGGCCGTTTCATCGCCAACCGCGGGAGTGATCGTGTCGATCGCGACGCTATTGTGGTAGCTCTTTACGCAGAACAGGACGAGATCGGCGCTCCACGAGCCATCCGGACGTTCGACAGCCTTCGCGTCGATCGAGAAGTTGCCGGACGTCACACTCTCGACTCTCAGGCCATCACTGGCTATCGCGGCAAGGTTCTCCCCTCTTGCTACAAACAGGACGTCATTCCCTGCCTTGGCGAGAAGGCTTCCGAAGTAGCCACCGACCGATCCGGCTGCCATGACGAGGACATTCATACGCCGCTCACCCCTGCCCTTTCAACTCTACCAGGACATTCACGTAGCGCGCATCGGAGTTGTTCACTACGCGATGAATCTTGTGCTCGTCGTGGTATCGCCATGTGCCGGGACCTGAAGGGCTGTCCTCGGAAGTGCCGTCGTCGTATTCGACCGTGAGTCCTGCGCCCTCGACAACAATCGTGACGTAGTCCCGCTCGTGCAGGTGCCAGTCACTTGACTCACCCGGGTTGACTATGAGGTTCCAAATCTTGACAGTGTCGTTCTCGAACAAGACATCGGTGGCGATGTCGCCAAGTGGTGCATCCCCTCTGGGCATGGTGATCTCCTTCTGTATTTTTGTCAGTCCTGCTTGATCTCTACGATCGAGTTGCTGTAGAGGGCATCGCCGACATTGGTAACTTTGTGTATGGACCCACATTGGCCCTGGACGATTTCGCCGAGGGCGTAGTCGCGTTCTGACGACGTTCCATCGTCGTATTCAGCCTTGAGCCTGCCGGGGCGGGTCACTATGAAAACGTAGGGCCTCGTGTGCTGATGCCAGTCGCTCGACTGCCCCGGCTCCAGCACGAGATCCCACGTCACGACATGCTCGTCTTCCCACTTCATCTCGGTACCGACATCTCCAAGTTGCCGCTCGCTCATGTTCACCTCCGTATGTATCAGAATCCCAGATGTCTCGACTTCATGCTGACGACGTCAGGATTGCCGACCACGATATGATCCAGCAGGTCGATGTCCATGAGATCGGCGCTCTGGTTCAACCGCCTCGTGACTAGAATGTCCTCCGGACTGGGAGTCGGGTCTCCCGAAGGATGGTTGTGGACAACCAGGATGGCGGGACAGTTTCGCCTTATTGCGGGACGAAGAATCTCGGCAACTCTTATCGACGCGGAGTTGACCGTCCCCTGATAGACGGTATCCACACCAACGACCTGATGCTTGTTGTTCAGCAGAAATACTCTCAGCTGTTCCTGGTCCAGAGCGGCCATCTCGACTCCGACCAGATTCTTTACGTCTTCGGCGCAGGTTATGACCGGACGAGCATCTGGCACCATACTCGCAGTCCGCCGACCAAGCTCGATGGCTGCCAGCACCTGACTGGCTTTTGCCGGTCCGACTCCGTGAAACTGACATATCTCTTCGAGATTGGTCTTTGACAATCCCTCCAGCCCATGCAGCTCCGCTAGTATTCTACTCGACAGCGCAAGAACGTTCTCGCCCCTGGTGCCATCGCGGAGCAGGATTGCGATTAGCTCGCCGTTAGAGAGGCTCCCAGGCCCGCTGTCTCTAAGCCGTTCGCGCGGCTTCTCTCCGGAGGGCATGTCGTGGATTGTTGGAGTGTAACTTGGCTTGCTCTGTTCGCTCATGCGTCTAGGGAATCTCTGGGCAACTCTGATTGTACAACGAAATTCGTAGGCCATTCGCTCGATCAGACCCGTCGTGGAGAATCTAGCACGGGTGTTCCAAGAGCGTCAACCCTTTTCGGGGACGAATTCATTCATCTGACTATGATTGGGTTGACAGGCGACTGCTGGACAATACAATTGACGCGGTACAATCGCTTTCAGACCATGAGCAGGGGCATTCGATGATCAGACGTGACAGGATAGTGGACACCTTCTGCGAGCTTGCGAGGATCGACAGCCCATCAGGCGAGGAAGAGGCCGTGGCCCAGTACCTTACTGCCAAGCTCAAAGGACTAGGGTTTGATGTAGTTCGAGATGACTACGGGAACGTGGTCGCGAGCGATGGGGGCGACGATCCGCTCATTCTCTCCGCGCATATGGATACTGTGGAGCCGGGACGCGGCATTCAGCCGTCTATTGACGGTGAGCGAATCGTATCGGACGGGACAACCATACTGGGAGGCGACTGCAAGGCGGGGGTCGCCGCAATTATCGAGGCGCTCGAATCGATCATGGAAGACGGAGTCCCACGCAACGCTGTCGAGGTGGCCTTTACACGGGAGGAAGAGATCGGCCTTGTGGGCGCGCGCAACCTTGATTTCTCATTGCTCAGCGGTAAGGAGGCCGTGGTATTCGATGGCGAAGGCCCGCCCAGCCAGATCACGTCGTCCAGCCCAGAGTACATCGGGTTCGACATCGAGATCACCGGTCGCGCGGCTCACGCTGGCGTGGAGCCAGAGAAGGGTCTGTCCGCAATTCGCATAGCCGCGGAGATAATCACACGACTTCCCCAAGGCAGACTCGACGACGAGACGACGTTCAACGTCGGGACGATCGAGGGCGGGACTGTGCGCAACGCCGTTCCAGAGACGACGACGGTACACGGCGAGTTCCGCAGTCGAAACATCGAGTCGCTGGACGGCATACGCATCCAGGTGAACCAAGCGGTTGACCAGGTCAGGGCGATGTACCCGGAGGCTGAGATCGGCTGTCACCTGCATACTGAGTTCGTAGCGTACACACTGGAAGAGGACGATCCCGCGCTGGACCGTGTCAAAGGAGCGCTCGAGTCACTGGGTCTGACACCGACCCTGCGCCCTTCAGGCGGAGGCACCGACGGCAACGTGTTCAGGCTGAATGAGATAAGCGCGGTCGTTGTAGGAATGGCAGATCACGGAATGCACACTGTCCGCGAGTACGTGACGATACCAGACCTGGTTGACGCGGCGCATCTGTGTGAGACGCTGCTGCGGAAGGACGGGTAGCAGATGTCGGTCACTTATCTCGGCCACTCCGCTTTTCTGTTCGAGGACTCGTCAGGAGAAAGGGCGCTGATCGACCCGTTTGGAAACGACGCAGATAACAACTGGTTTCTCAGGGCGTTCCCCTCGTTAGATGTCGATCTGGTCGCGGTAACACATGACCACTTCGACCACAACGCCGTGGATGCGCTGCCAGGGGGCATACCGGTGATGACTGAGGCGGGAGAGCGCCGGATCGGACATACGACTCTGATCGGAGTTCGCGACGTGCACTCGGGGGCATCGGGTCGCGCTGGAATGCCCAACGTGATCTATCTCATCGAGCATGAAGGGGTCAGATACTGCCACGTTGGTGACAACAGGCACGATCTGCCTGAAGAAGTAGTCCAGCAGTTGGGGAGTGTGGACGTGCTGATGGCGCCAGCGGACGATTCGTGCCACCTGCTTACCTTCGACGAAGTGGACGCGCTCGTGGAGGCGCTCAATCCCAAGGTCGTCATACCTATGCACTACTACATCGAAGGACTGACGACCCGTGAATCGACGCTGGAAGGGCCTGATGGCTGGGTTAGAAAGCAGTCGCCACGACGAACGTTGAGGCAGTCCCGGATGCGAATCGACCGACGCGGGCTGCCTTACGAGCGCGAGGTCTGGACAGTCCGGGCTGA
>JAAXHZ010000208.1 GCA_012270625.1 Dehalococcoidia bacterium
GATATGGGCGCAGGAGTGTCAGGCAGGGAGTGGGTATCCAGACTACCCTGCAGGAAGATTGCTGGCTGTGTCGCGCTTGACAGTGGCAGACACGCGGGTCAACAATCGCTTGCGGCAATTGTTTAGTGGGTACGGGAGGCTGTTTTGTCCACCAGGCTGGTTCAAGCTACCTTCAGCATTCACGAGTCTGACCTTCCGAGGCTTGCGCTCTCGTCGTACAACCTGCCTTCCAGGTATGAGAGCTACACGCAGATCAGGGAAGACGGCTTGGACAATCTCAAAATGGCGGAGCATGGCTTTCCAGGCGCGACCGAAGAGCGCTTCAGGGAGATTGGCCGAATCAACGGATTCGTCCGCGAGTTCTGGTCATCCACAGTGAACCCAGATGTTGACGGCGCAGACGTGCTGGTCGGTTCCGTCGCGCACCTGTTCGACACTCCAGACGGTGTACACGACTGGATGCATAACGTCTTTCTGCACGACTTCCTCAACAACGTCGGTGTGGACGCCGGTGAGGACCAGGTGCTGGTGGGGGCAGATCAGTTCACGCCGGCAGGGTTCTACGATGAGGCGGTCGGACTTCGAGCCAGCTACAACAGGTACGGTCACTCTATCTCGGCCACGATCATAGACTTCAGGGTAGGCAGAATCCTGGGGGTCGCCTACATAGCGACTATGGGAGATCACATCCGGATAGAAGAAGTGACCGACCTCGGCATTAAGATGGAAGAGTATATCGTCGGCGTAGTCCTGGGCTTGTGAAGGATCGCGTTTATCCCAATTCGAGGGACGGGGCTCCCGCGGTCGCGACTCTGTGTGCATCTTGACATCAAAATTGACCGTCACTATGATGCCTGTATGAGAACTACATTGACACTGGACGACGACATCGCCGACTCCTTGAAAGAGCGCGCACGACTGCTGAACATATCTTTCAAGCAGGTGGTCAATGAAACCCTGCGCCGGGGTCTGTCGCCAGCGGCAAGAGAGGCGCCAACTCCCGAATACAGAGTTGTTCCGAATCGCAGTGGGCTTGTTCCCGGCGTCGATCCACTGAAGCTGAATCAGCTCAACGACCAGATCGAAGCCGAGGGCTTCGCTGGGCAGGACTTGGAGTGATAGTACCGGACATCAACCTGCTAATCTACGCCCATAATGATCGTGCGCCTTATTACGACTCCGCCAGAAAATGGTGGGAAGGCTTGGTCAACGGCGTAGAGAGAGTCGGGATCCCGTGGGTCGTATCTACCGGCTTCGTGAGACTGATGACTCATCCCAGAGTGCTCATCCACCCTGTAGCCGCCGAGGAAGCAGTTGACTACGTGCAGGAGTGGTTCCGCTTTCCTCACATTACGCCAATCAATCCTGGCGCTGAGCATATGACTCACTTCAGAAGAAGTCTCGCCGCCGCAGGCGTCGGTGCGAATCTGGTGACGGACTCACACATTGCCGCCCTCGCGATAGAGTACCAGGCTGAGGTCCACTCGAACGATAGCGACTTCAGCCGCTTCCGCGGCCTCCGCTGGCGCAACCCACTGTAAGGATTTGCGCGTGAGGCCGGAAGGCGTTCCGGGCGGGCAAGGACGAACTCCCAAGCAACCCTCAACAACTCTACTGGGCAACGAGCTCGTGGGGCAACACCGTCTGGCCAGGATCTCGCCATTTAGGCTCCGATGGTTCCTGGTCGCAGCCGATTTGAGCTCGTTGTGCAGGCTATCCGGTACTCCGCGCAGAGCGATGTCAGGCATTTTATCCCCTATGAAGGCGGCGATACTGTAATAGTGTCAGAATGGTAGCTAAGAGTGTGATGCTGCTGGATTAAACAGACTTGTAGGAGAAAATTGCATAAGTGCAATTTTCGAGGAGTGAGTGGAGAGGAGTGAGGAGTGAGATGCTGCCTGGACCATCCCAATGGTGGCGTATCTGGGACTTATGAAATTTTCTCTTGTAGTGCACTCTCTTGCATCAACGTCTGACTCGCAGTACCGTATGGGATATGATCCCCACGCTTAGAAACGGTACTTGGAACAGGTCCAGTACATCTATGCCAGTACATCTATGATTGACGGAATCTCTTCATGACACTGCATCCCGTTATCCTGGCCGGAGGATCCGGAACCAGGCTCTGGCCTCTCTCCAGAGAGTTCTATCCAAAGCCGTTCCTGTCAATCTCCGACAGTCGCTCGATGCTGCAGGACACCGTCCTGCGGCTGGATGGAATCGACAGGGTCGCGGACCCGGTAGTCGTGTGCAATGAGGAGCACAGGTTCCTGGTTGCTGAGCATTCGCGACAGATCGACCGTCTGCCTGTTTCGATACTCCTGGAGCCGGTTGGACGCAACACCGCCCCTGCCCTCACGCTCGCGGCTCTCACACTGACTGAACGGGCCAATGATGGAGACAGCCCCGTGATGCTGGTGCTTCCAGCGGACCACGTGATCTCCGACGTGGCCGCGTTCCAGCGAGCGGTTGCGGTCGCTTCCGAGCTTGCGGGGCATGACTACATCGTGACCTTCGGGATCACGCCGAGCTTCCCAAGCGTCGGATATGGATACATTCGCAGGGGTGACGAGTTCTTCAATGGATTCAAGTCCGAGCCGGGCGTTGCCTACGAGCTTGCTGAGTTCGTCGAAAAGCCGGACCTCGATACCGCCCGCGCCATGCTGCGCACAGAGGAGTTCCTGTGGAACAGCGGCATGTTCGTGCTTCGCACGTCGGCGTGGCTGGAAGAGATCGAGCGGTTCAGACCGGACATCGCTGATGCGTGCCGGGTCGCCCACTCCAGAGGGACACATGACGGTCTGTTCTTCAGGCCTGACGAGGAGACGTTCGCGGCGTGTCCTCCTGACACGATCGACTACGCCGTGATGGAGAGGATTGCCGACTCTCACAGCCATCGCCGCGCCCTGGTCGTCCCCATCGATGCAGGATGGTCGGACGTGGGATCATGGGCCGCGATCATGGACGTCAGCGACAAGGACGAGAGCGGCAACGTGGTCCGCGGTGACGTCTATACCCACGAGATGCGTAACTCGATGATATTCGGGCACCACAGGCTGGTAGCCGCGGTTGGCCTCGAGGACGTAATCGTCGTGGAGACGCCGGACGCCGTGCTCGCCGCAGACCGCAACCGCGTCGAGGATGTTCGAGCGCTGGTCGAGCAGCTGAAGGACGAGGGCCGGCCCGAACGAGAGAACCACCGTCGAGTGCACAGACCGTGGGGCTGGTACGAAGTGATCGATTCGGGAGCGCGCTTCCAAGTGAAGCGGATCACCGTCAATCCCGGGCAGGCGCTCTCATTGCAGATGCACCACCATCGCTCCGAGCACTGGGTGGTTGTCAGCGGCACGGCGAAGATCATCAAGGACGATGGCGAGTCGCTGCTGTTCGAGAACGAGTCCGCTTACGTGAAGGTTGGGGAGACGCACAGGTTGGAGAATCCAGGCGCCATCCCCCTCGAGATAGTCGAAGTGCAGTCAGGAAGCTATCTGGGTGAAGACGACATAGTCCGGTTCGACGACCGATACAACCGCAAGTGAAGGAGCCTTATGACTGAAGACAACTCCAACGCGATGATTGGTGTACCCCCTCGCATTCTGCTGGGCCCTGGTCCGTCCATGGTCAACACCAGGGTGCTCCAGGCGATGATGCAGAACATGATCGGGTATCTGGACCCTGACTACGTCGATGTACTGGAACAGGTCGCCGGGCTTCTGAGCGAAGTGTTCCAGACTAAAGAAGCGGTCACAATGGCGCTCTCCGGTACAGGATCGTCGGGAATGGAGGCTGGACTATCCAGCATCCTTGAGCCCGGCGATACCGCAATCGTGTGCATCTACGGATTCTTCGGCGAGCGTATGGTCGATATGGCAACCCGCGTGGGCGCGAACGTGGTGGCGCTGCGCTCCGAGTGGGGGGCGCCCTTCCCGGAGGAGATGCTGGAAGAAGCGCTCAACGAGAACAGCAACGTCAAGCTGGTCGCGGCGATTCACGCGGAGACTTCCACCGGCATTAGGCAGCCGCTGGAGGGCCTGTCCAGGCTCACCAGGGAGCACGACGCGCTGTTCATGGTAGATGCTGTAACGTCGCTGGGCGGCAACAACGTCGCCTTCGACGACTGGGGCATCGACTACTGCTACAGCGCGACCCAGAAGTGCTTGGGCTGCCCGCCCGGCCTGTCGCCTGTCGCGGTCAGCCAGCGCGCAATGGAGTCCATCAGGTCGAGAGAGACGCCACCGGCATCGTGGTATCTGGACCTCAACCTGAACGCCAACTACTGGTACGATCCCAAAGTGTACCATCACACTTCGCCTGTCAGCATGGTGCTCGCGCTCGGGGAGGGCCTGCGAGTCGTTCTCGAAGAGGGTCTGGAGAACCGGTTCGCCCGACACGAGCGTAACGCAGAGGCGCTGAGGGCCGGTCTCGAGGCGCTAGGACTCGAAGTAGTATCTCCCGACGGGTACAGGCTGGCGCAAGTAACGCCGGTGTGGATACCGGAGGGCGTGGACGATGCCCAGGTGCGAGCGAAGCTGCTTTCCGACTACCAGATAGAGATCGGAAAAGGCCTCGGCGCATTCGACGGCAGGATCTGGAGATTCGGTCTCATGGGAGAGTCCAGCCGCCCTGACTACGTACTGCTCGCGTTGTCCGCAATGGAGTCGGCGCTGCCACAGGCCGGTTATGAAGTAGCGCCGGGCGCAGCCGTCTCAGCGGCGAGTCGTGTTCTGTAAGTAAGGAGTTTCGTATGTACGTGATAGTCGCGCCAATTCAGATCAAGGAAGGCTACAAGGACCGGTTCATCGAAGAGATGATCGGCGACGCCAGCGGATCCGTGAATGACGAGCCGGGGTGCCTACGCTTCGACGTCATCCAGGACGCTGAAGATCCGAACCGGATCTGGCTCTATGAGGTCTATAAGGACGAGGACGCCTTCCACGCCCACACGCAGGCGCCACATTTCATAAAGTGGCGCGACGCTACAGCAGACTGGCGCGAGGACTCAGGGCTGCAGGGAGCTGGTCGAGGCGCGACCAACATCTGGCCCCCAGACGACGAGTGGAAGTGACTTGGGGCTAGCGGGGCTTCGAGCAATGGGCGGCCTTACGCGATCTATCGGTGATCTGCGATTCTCCCGGCCTGCTAATCTACCAGAGCCTGCCGAGCCTGTTCGTAGAGGCTGTCAGCCATCGATGTAATATCAGACGCCATTGTCAGCTGTTCGCGCCATTGCGCTGGAATCGCTTGGACTCCGTAGTGGGCGCCCGCTATCTGTCCATAGACTGCTCCAGTCGTGTCGGCGTCCTCACCCAGGTTGACCACCTTTAGAGCCCCCTCCACGAAGTCCCCGGTGTGGTAGAAAGCCCATAACACTGCCTCCAGGGTATCCACGACGTATCCACTTCCCCTGATGTCTGGGGGCTGTCGATGTTTGAACGAGCCTTCGGCTATTTCGGCTATCTTCCCGGACAGCGGGTCTCTTTCCCACATTTCATCGACCGGGCTGTAGTGTGTGGACAGCAGCGTCTCCTTATCGACGCCCATCAGCGCTCCGACAATCAGACCGGCGAAGTACCGACAGGCATCGATCGACTCCCGGGCTCCATGAGTGGTCCGGGAGCTGTCGGCACTGCGGTCGATCGCCTGCCGAGCGTCTCCGGCGAAGTACATTGAAACAGGCGCCAGCCGCATCAACGCGCCGTTGCCCGCGGACATGGGATCGGTGGATCCTGAGTACGGATCGCCGGTGTCATAGAAACGCATCAGGGAGGCGCGTACTGTGTTACCGATGTCGAAGCAGTATGTGAGCGATGACATATAGCCCTCCCGCCACCACCGCACATATCGCTGCATCTGGTCCAAGGGATCGAAGCCGTCGCTCTCGATCAGGCTCTTGGCCAGGCACAGGGCCATCGACGTGTCGTCGGTCCACTGGCCGGGTTCCAATCCGAACGGTCCCCCGCCAATCATGTCGTCAATGGGATCGAAGGCGCCGGGTCTTTTGAACTCCAGTGTTGTCCCCAGCGCGTCGCAGGCAGCCAGTCCCAACAGACAGCCGCGGAAACGGTCTCGGGTGGTTACTTCACTCATGCGTCCTTCCCTGCCCCAGATCTCTCATTCCACGTCCGTACATAGTCTTTCTGCTGCCTGGTTTCAGGAGATTCTGGAATACGCCAGAACTTTTCCACACCCTTCCACCACTCCGCGATCTGTACGAGCGCTTCGTCTCCAGTGAGTCCATGCCGTACGAGCCAGCAGCCGACCACGGTGCCGGTGCGTCCGACTCCGCCATAGCAGTGGACGTACACGGTCTCGCCACCTTCCAGGGCGCCGTCGATAGCGTCGAGAATCTCCTTCATCTGTTCGGGACTGCGCGGGACAGACATGTCTTCGACTGGATGGCGCTCCGACCGGACATCTTTCCCAAGAAGACGAGACTCCTCCTCAGCGATCAGGTCGTACCGTTCCAGCGGCTCCCTCACCTCCGTCAGGTCGATGAAGTGATCGATGCCGGCTTGGAGGAGATCGCGCAACTTTGCCGCCGCGGCGCGGGGGTCTTTTGCGCCGGGGTACTCGCCCGCCGCAAATCGGCCCGGTCTCACCCAGTAGCTGTTGGGTATAGGCCGGTCGTATCTGTCTGCGGAGCACACGCTTGGGACCTCCTAACGGTAGCTTGGTTTTCATCATTTTGATACGGATACAGTTCGCACCAGTGTAAGTAACTATCGGTCTGCAACCCTCACCCTCGCCTGAACTCATCCCGCATCTGCGCCAGGCCCATTGGCCCCAGTGACAGCGCGCGGGTGTGCCACTCCTTGAGGTCGAAATCAGAACCCAGGCGACGCTTCGACTCTTCCCTGGCCGCGAGCCACTCGCGCTCGCCCGCCTTGTAGCTGATGGCCTGTCCGGGGATGCCGAGGTAGCGGCTGACCTCGCTGGCGACGAAGTCCGCTGGGAAGTGGCTCTTCAGGTTGATGAACTCCAGACCGAGCTCGGGAGTCCACTGTTCGCCGGGATGAAAGTCCTGGCCGTCTGGTATGGCTAGCTCCAGGTGCATTCCGATGTCTATGATGACGCGGACGGACCGGAGCGCCTGCGCTCGCAGCATTCCAAGATAGTAGTCTGGGTTCTCCAGATAGCCCAGCTCGCCCATNNAGGGCGACTGTTGTGCCCAGGTGGAAGTGGTGTCCTGGGACGCCTTCGTGGTACGCGATCGAGATCTCGCCCCACAGTGGGAACCGTGTCTTGCCTCCGGTCGGGTACCAAGTGCGGCCCGGTCTCGAAAAGTCTTCGGATGGTGGCGTGTAGTACATCGCCAACGCGCCGCCCGGAGGCGCAATCAGCGCCTCGATGGTCTTCACCGGCTCGGCTATATCGAAGTGGGCGCCGTCCAACTCGCTGATCGTGCGGTCCTGAAGCTCCTGCATCCAGACCGTGAACTCCGACTCCCCATCGATGGCCCTGTCGGGGTCGGTCTCCAGGAGCTCCTTCGCCGCCTCGACTCCCTGACCGGGAGCGATCTGCTGGGCGGTCGCTTCCATTTCAGACTCCACCCACGCGAGCTGCTCCCATCCCCATTGGTAGGTCTCTTGGAGATCGAGCTCGATGCCGTTGTAGACGCGCGCACTGAGCGAGTATCGCTCCTCCCCGACAGCGTCTCGTCTCGATGCGCCGGGCGCGTAGGTCTCTCGAAGGAAGCGCGCCATGTCCGTGACACCCTCTTCGGCGGTTCTTGATGCAGCGACAAGGTCAGATCTCAGGCTGGACGAGTCCACCCCCGACCGGTCGAGCGCTTCCACGAGGCCACCAAAGAACGACCCGTGACCCTCAGATGCGCCAGTCCAGATGTCGCACTGATCGGCGGTCTCGCTTGCCTGTCGCCTGGCGACGACAAGACCGCGCCGCAGTCCCTCTTCGAGCGTGCGACGGTAGCTGTCGAGGCCGGCCGGGATCAGCGCCATCCGCGATGCTATGTTGGCCCAATGCTCCTCGGTCTCTCGCGGCATCAGGTCGAACACCTGGCGAACGCTGTGGATCGGACTGTGGATCATGCTCAGGCTTCTGAAGCGCTCGTTGGCGTCATGCCTGTCGAGGGCCAGTCGCAGGCTGTCCCTCATCGCATCACGAGCGATTCGGTCTCTTTCATCTTCGACAGCAGCGGTCTCAAGCTCGGCGAGCGTATCCCGGTCGAGCTGCGCCTCCGCCTCGCTCGCCTCGGGCGAGAAGTCGTTCATTTCGTGGTCGTGTCCAGAGACGCCCATGTAGGTCGCGCTGATCGGGCTCATCTCCGCGACTCGTTCCACATAACTGTCGGCAATGTCGAATACTTGGGACATTTTCTGTATGCTCACTCCGTTGGCAGGGATTCAAGAGCGAAAGTTTATCACAGTCACCAGCTCGCATTACCCAGTGTGTGGCGGTACGGTCGCAGGAGGAACGATTCGATGCAGAAGCGCAGACTCGGACGTACAGGACACCTGAGTACCGTCGTCACCTTCGGGGCGTACTCGGTCGGCTACCTCGATCAGGACGAGGCCGACCGGGCTATTCAGATGGTACTCGACCATGGCGTCAATCACATCGACATCGCCCCCTCTTACGCGCAGTCGATGGAGCGAGTGGCTCCCTGGATGCCAGAGATCAGGGACAGCGTGTTCTTGGGATCGAAGACGCGCTTCCGAACTCGTGACGATGCTTGGCGCGATGTCGAGAGCATCATGAAGCGTATGAACGTCGAAAACTTCGACCTCTTCCAGCTCCATTCGGTAGTCAACACGCACGAGCTGGATTTGGCTACTGCTGACGGGGGAGCGCTGGAGACCCTGGTCGAGATGCGGGAGCAGGGCCTTACCAGGTGGCTTGGAATCACCGGCCACGGACCTCATGTGCCGAGCACGATTCTCGAGAGTCTGAGACGTTTCGACTTCGATACGGTCATGTTTCCGCTGAACCCGGCGATGGCGAGGGACGACAACTACAGGCGCGACTCCGAGGCGCTGCTCGCAGAGTGCGCGGCCAGGGACGTTGGCGTTCAGACTATCAAGATGATCGCGCGTGGCGGCTGGGGGGCGGGACCGAGAGACTGCCATACCTGGTACGACCCACACCGAGAGCAGGCGGATATCGACCGTTCGCTATGGTGGGCGCTGTCCCAGCCGATGCACACCGCGCCGAGCTCCGGCGAAGTCAGTCTGCTGCCAAAGGTTCTGGACGCGGCCGAGCGGTTCACACCGATGACACCGGAAGAGCAGGAGGCCGCAGTGGCGGCTCAGCGTCCGCCGATGCCACACCCTGAGCTTGCCATCATCGCCGCCGACTGATCAGCTGCGAGATGAGTCCAGGGACTGGAATCCGGATCAATCAGACGATCCCCTGGTCTCTGAGATCGCCGACCTCAACAGCGGTAATGCCAAGCATCTCATCGAGCACTTCCTCGGTGTGTTCGCCCAGAAGCGGCGGGGGCTGGATACGGACGTCGGCGCCATCTACCTTGATGGGGCAGCCGATCACCCGGTAGTCGCCCCGGACAGGGTCGTGAATGTCCACCACCATCTCGCGCGCCTTCAGGTGGGGGTCGTCGAGCACTTCCAGCGAGTCCTGGACGGCTCCGGCAGGGAATCCCAGATCGGTGAACGTCTTCATGGCCTCATGCTTCGTGATGGTGCGCGTCCATGAGCAGACTATCTCCTCGACCTCGGCTATGCGCGCCTCCCGCGCTTCAGCCGTGGCGTAGCGTGGATCGCCGATCAGGTCGGCGCGTCCAGCCAGCGCTAGCACCGTGTCCCAAGCGTCGCCCGCAAGCACCAGCGCCACGTAGTCGTTGGGACCGCCCGGCTTGCACGGGTACACGACTGTCGGGCCTCCCCAGGTGCGGTTGCCTTCCCGCTGGATCGGCCTACCCGTGTTGAACGTGTCGATCATGCGTATGCGCATCAGGTTGACGATTCCGTCCTGCATGGCTACCTCGACTCGCTGGGCCTCACCAGTGGCATCCCGCTGTCTGAGCGCGGCCAGCATCCCTATTCCGGCGTGCAGGCCTGTGCCGGAGTCGCCAACGCCCGGGGCTACGAATATCGGCTCACGACCCGGTTCACCCTGGGCGCTCATGGCCCCGCCCATCGCTTGGGCGATGTGTTCGAAGCTCTTTACGTGAGCGTTGGGGCCATAGCTGCCAAAGCCCTTGATCGTGCAGTACACGATCTTGGGATTGGCCCGCTTGAGCACATCGAAGTCGAGACCGAACCGCTCCATCTGGCCGGGACCGTAGTTCTCGACGACGATGTCTGCCCGAGCGACTAGGTCAAGCAAAATTGCTCGACCGCGCTCTGTCTTGAGGTTGAGCGTCACGCTGCGCTTGTTGGCGTTGAAGACGATGAAGTAGAAGCTGTCCACGTCTTCGGATACGGCACGCTCGTGGCGCGTCCGGTCGCCGACGCCCGGCTCTTCGACCTTGATGACGTCGGCGCCCAGAAACGCCAGCAGCTGCGTGCACGACGGTCCAGCCTGCACTTGTGTGAGGTCGATTATGCGTATTCCCGAGAGGGGAGACACCCCTAGCGGCCGAACTCGGCGGCTATGCGCTCGCCGACTGTCTGCTCCTCGCCCTCGTACAGACCGAAGACATGGATGTCGATGTGCTCCTCTCCCTCGCGAACGCGCGTCCAGATGGGCGGATCGCCGGCCTTGAGTCTGTCAACCAGCTCCTGGGCGGTGAAGCCAGCGACATCGGGGTCCACTTCGAGGTGCACGCCGAACGGCTGGTGACCGATGATGTTGTCTATCATCTCGGCCTTGAGACCGGAGATGTTCCTGAGGGGAGCCAGAATCGTCTGGCTCCGCTGTTCGACTTCAGCGAGACGCGACTCGTGGTCCATGGTGAACCAGCGCTTGACCGCCGCGACCGCGCCGATCATCTCCTGCCGGTCAACCTTGTGCGGTCTGCCGATGCCCCTGATCCGGCGTCCCTCGTAGCCGACGAACGACTGGTATCCGAGCTTGCGGATCATGTCCTCGGTGCCAAGGGCGAGTCCTGTTGACTGCGGAGCGCCCATGTACTTTGCGGCAATGCACTGGAAGTCGGCTCCCATCCGCACGTACTTGCCGAAGTTGTCCAGCGGATATATCTGCCCCGCCGCATCGACAGTGACCATTATGCCCTTGTCGCGGGCGATCTCGATGCAGTCTTCGAGAGGCAGGACATTGGGGTCGGGGTCCTGCTCCAC
>JAAXHZ010000209.1 GCA_012270625.1 Dehalococcoidia bacterium
CCCAGACTGGTGCCGAAGGCCGCGAAACTGGACGAAATCAGCTTTGAAGAGATGCTGGAGCTCGCGAGCTACGGCGCGAAGATGAACCCGCGGTCGATAGAGCTGGGCATGGTGTACGATACGCCGATCCTGGTGGCTTCCAGCTTCTCCGACGTACCGGGCACGTTGATACATGGTGATGCAGACATGAACAAGAACGTGGGCGAGATGCGGAACCGTGTCTCTGGCATAGCGACGGATACGAACGTCGCGAAGATCACCGTGCAGGGAGTCAAGGACCGCCCGGGAATAGCGGCGAGTCTGTTCGAGCCACTGGCGGACGTCGGTATCAGCGTTGACGTGATCGTCCAGAACGCGAGCGTCGGCGGAACGACCGATCTGACGTTTACGGTAAAGAGAGACGACCTCAGCAGGGCGTCGGCGGTTGTAGAGCGGGTTGCGGAGGATCTGGGCAGCACCGGACTCGTAACGTCGCTCGGACTCGCGAAGGTGAGCGTCGTCGGAACCGGAATGCAGGACGCGCCGGGCTACGCAAGCACGATGTTCAGGACGCTCGCCGACGCGAGCATCAACATCGAGATGATAACCACGTCCGAGATCAGGATCACGTGCATCGTGTCCGAAGACGCGGTTGGTTCAGCCTCGCGCGCGCTGCACACCGCGTTCGACCTGGACGTGGGATAACGTCTGGCGCCGAGTGGGTGAGTCCGGCCAACCCCTGCTCTCCGTCGTCATACCTGCGTTCAATGAGTCCGCCCGCATAGTCGCCACACTCGATGAGCTGTCGCGTTACCTTGATGGGCAGGAGTACAGCTCGGAGGTCATCGTCGTAGATGACGGCAGCGTCGATGACACGGCCGACATCGTGCGTCAGTGGGCCGCGGACAGAGCCGATACTTTTCTGATCCGGATTCCCCACGCTGGCAAGGGCTGGGCGGTGAGGTCCGGTATGCTGGCGTCGCGGGGCGCATACCGGCTCATGTGCGACGCTGACCTCGCCATGCCCGTCCACTGGATCGGAGCGTTCATAGAAAGAATGGAGACTGGCCTGGACATCGTCATCGGCTCTCGTGAAGCTGCCGGCGCTCGCAGGTTCGACGAGCCTGCCTATCGACACCTGATGGGACGTATTTTCAACAGAGTCGTTCGGCTGCTCACCGTGAGAGGATTCCAGGATACCCAGTGCGGGTTCAAGTGCTTCCGAGCGGAGGTGGCTGAGGACCTGTTCAGGCTCCAGCGAACGAGGGGAATGGGGTTCGACGTGGAGATCCTGTTCCTCGCGGTCAAGAGAGGTCTCAGCATCGAGGAGATGCCGATCGACTGGTATCATCAGGCGATCAGCAAAGTCCGTCCAGGCGCGGACACGATCGACATGCTCAAGGACACTATCGCCGTCAGGTTGAGGGACCTCACCCGGAGGTACGGCTGACGCCCACGGCAGCCCAGCGACGGATTTCGACAGGTATGAGTCGCAGCCCACATGAGGACCAGAGACCGCGCGTACCGCGCGGTCGTGTGGCCGTTGTCGTCCCCACGTACAACGAAGCCGAGAATCTTCCCGAACTGGCAGGTCGGCTGTTCGCGCTCGACCTCGAAGACCTCCGGCTATACAGGCTATACATCGTGGACGACGGCTCGCCCGACGGCACTGCCGACGTTGCCCGCAAGCTGTCGGAAGAGTACGAGAACAGAATCGAGGTCATCTCCAGGAGCGGAAAACAGGGACTGGGGACTGCCTACACCACCGGCTTCGCCAGGGCGCTCGCTGAAGACGTCGATTACGTGGTGCAGATGGACGCCGATCTCTCCCACGTACCGGAGGAGATTCCGCAGATGCTGGGGAAGCTCGGCCGGTTCGACGTCTCGGTCGGGTCCAGGTACACGAGTGGCGGCGGGCTGGATCCGGAGTGGAGTGCGAAGCGCCGGATGCTGAGCGGTATGGGCAACCACCTCATCCGGGCCGTTACGGGAGTGAGGGTCAGGGATGTGACTTCGGGATTCAAGGCGTATCGGGTAAGCGCGCTGCGATCGCTCGACCTATCGAGGATCAGGTGCGTCGGTTTCGGCTTCCAGGCCGAGGTCGCCCACTACTGCCAGGTCAACGGCCTGGAAGTGGCTGAGCATCCAATCACGTTCATGGAGCGGACCCGCGGTGTATCCAAGATGTCGGTCAGGATTATTGTCGAGGCAATATGGAAACTGACTTTACTCAGGATTAGAACGTTTTAAGATGTCGGATAATGCCTTGTATCGTCTCCAATCTATCCGCTAGTATTCCCTAACCTTTGCAGAGGCGAGTGCAAATGAATGCGCGCGGATTCGAAGAGAGAGAGAAGATTCGCAAGGATCGGGCCAAGAGGGCCGTGGCCCTTGCCATGCACGGAAGATGGGAGCAGGCCGCGACCATGAACCGCTCTATTGTCAGGGATTTCCCTGACGACCTCGAAGCGTACAATCGCTTGGGCAAGGCGCTCAGTGAGCTGGGCCGCAACCGCGATGCGAAAGCCGCGTTTGAGTCGGTATTGCAGCGGTCGCCCAACAATTCAATCGCGAAGAAGAACCTTGCCAGGCTGACGAAGCTCTCGGATGACGTCTCCCCGCGAGTCGCCAAACGTCCGAGCCGGAGCGTCCATGCGTTCATCGAAGAGAGCGGCAAGGCCGGAGTCACCACGCTGACGAAGCCAGCCCCGACCAGCGTGCTGCTGGAGCTGACTCCCGGAGACCTGGTCAACCTCAGCGTGACGGGCAGGGCGTTGACCGTGACCGATGAGTCAGGCGCATACATAGGCCAGGTGGAGCCCAGAGTCGGCAGCAGGATAGCAAGGCTGATCAAGGGCGGCAACCGCTATGAAGCCACCGTAACCAGCGCCGAGGACCAGCGGTTGGACGTCATCATCCGCGAGACCTACAAGAGTCCTTCCCAGATGGGGATAGTTTCGTTTCCACTGCGAGGCAGCGCCGAATACGGTGGCTACCTTCCCAGCCAGGCCATGGCCTACGACGCTGGGGACGACGAGATGGAGATTCCGGTTGCCGAGAAGATCGCTGTCAAAGACTGGTCGAATGACGATACTGAGCCGGGAGACGACGAGGCGTTCAGCCCTGTCATTCATCGGATCATAAACTCGCCCGGCGATGACATGGACGACGACGATGGGTACTAGGCGCCGCTCTGTCTAGACGCTCTGCGGCCCAGTTGAGGACGACGGTTCACGCGCTGTCGTCTTCAGCCGCCGTCGCAAGCGGCCGGGGTCGGAAGTACAGCCCCCAGCGCTGCATTAGCTTGTACACTCGCTCGTCGTTAAGCTCTGTGAGCTGCCTGAAGAATCCGGCCATCGCGTGCGCGTGCATCAGCTCAGGTGAGCAGACCCAGCTCGACTCCGCAGGAACCACGTACAGCAGACCGTTCTGGTGCTCGCACTCCAGCTCTACGCGCTTACCGCCCTGGTCTGTCTTGACGTTTAGACCAAACTGTCCCATAGACAGCACCTCTCTCAGTCCGCATCGTGTGGGTAGATCGTACCTGCGCTTCTCCGAGCACGCCACATTATATCAAGCCCCCAGGTCTGGTTGACGATATTGGCCGTTGCTATAATCACTCCGAACCCTGGGCCGCTCGGCTCCGGACAATGTAGGAGGAGAGGAACAGATGGAGGCTCACTTCCAGGACGAAACTATCACCATTCAGAAAATCCAGTGCGGGCCATACGGGAACAACGCTTACCTCGTGGTGTGCCCGCAAACCAACGAGAGCATCGTGATAGATGCGCCCCCCGATCCGGGCGCCCTGATCCAGGCCGCGCAGCAGACCGACGTAAAGGTCATACTAATCACCCATAACCACTTCGATCACATCGAGGGTCTGCCGGAAGTGCAGGAAGCGCTCGGCGCTCCAGTGGGTATTGGCGCGGCTGACGCAGACGGACTGCCCGGCGCGCCCGATCTCCGCATAGAAGACGGTGACGAGATAACCGCAGGCTCGATTACGCTTACCGCGATCTTCACTCCCGGACACACCGACGGCTCGACCTGCTTCTCGTTCGGGCCGCACCTGTTCACTGGCGATACTCTCTTCCCAAATGGGCCAGGCAGGTCGCGCAGCCCGGAGGCGCTGGCGCAGCTTCTCGAGAGCGTCAGCACCAGGCTGTTCGTTCTGGACCAGATCGGCGACTTCTATCCCGGACATGGTGACGACGGCAACCTGGAGACCGAGAAAGGCAAGTATGAGGCCTTCGCTTCCAGGTCTCATCCGGCAGACCTTCAAGGTGACGTTGACTGGCTGAACAGCTAGCTCCGAGCCGCAGGCGCGATCTGACTCGCACGCAAGGTAGTTTGCTTTGACCGAACATGGGTTTCACGATGTCCGATGGCGAATACGGGACATCGTGCTGGGATCGGTCGTCGCAATTTTCGCCACCTCGGTCGCACTGATACTGATCGGTCTCGCAGTAGCTGTTGCGGGACGAGAGCAGCTCAGTCCGGTTGAGACGCTTGCGGCAGCGGCCTCCGAGGTGTTGATCATTTACGTCGTCTGGCGGCTCGCGGTCAGGAGGT
This sequence comes from Dehalococcoidia bacterium, assembly GCA_012270625.1. Next base: position 4,555 of record JAAXHZ010000209.1, read on the forward strand.
ACGACCGAGGCGGGTGGGCAGCCATGGGGATTCGCTCTCCAACAAGCGTCGGCGCTCTTCTGCTGACTCCGGTGATTCTGATCGCCAGCCTGGGATTCACCGCCCTTTACGAGCTGGCTGTCAGGTCGGCTGGCCTGGATCTTCTGATACCGGAACAACTGCCGTCCGAGATGTTCGGCGAGGGTGTGCTCAGAGCTATGATTGTCGCTGTCATCGCCGTGTTGATACCGTTTGTCGAGGAGGTATTCTTCAGAGGGTTTCTGTTCGCGGGGCTGGCCGCCAGGTTCGGTGCGTTGACTGGACTGATAGTGAGCGCGGCGGTATTTGCCATCGCTCACGCCGACGTGAAGGTCATGATACCGATCTTCGTCGCGGGCCTTCTGTTCGGATGGGCATACCACAGGACGAAGACCCTCTGGGTACCGATCTCGGCTCATGCCTGCCAGAACCTGGCGGCCGTAATGTTCCTCGACATTGTGTGAACAACCTCAAAAGGAGACGAGGTGACCGAGATGCCAAATCGAATCGACACTGTTCTCGGCGAGATCCGTGAATCCGGACGGATCGCGCTGGCGCCATTCATTACGGTAGGTTTCCCGGACGTGCCCACCTCAGAGGCGCTCGCCCGTACAATCCTGGAGTCCGGCGGCGATATGCTGGAGCTGGGCGTTCCCTTCAGCGATCCACTGGCCGACGGCCCTACGATTCAGATGACCAGCTATCGCGCTCTGCAGAACGGCGTTACGGTCAGGAAGTGCCTAGACGTTGTCCGTCGTCTGCGAGCGCAGGGAGTGGAGTCGCCGCTGGTCTTCCTGGGCTACTACAACCCATATCTCAGGTATGGCCTGGAGAGATTTCTCGATGATGCCGCTGCCGCCGGTCTCGATGGGATGATCGTGCCGGACCTGCCCACCGAGGAGGCCACGCAGTTCGGAGAGATGTCGGCCAGTCGCGGTATTCACCTCATCCCGATGCTCACGCCGACCAGCTCCGACGAACGAATCGAGGACGCTTGCAAAGCCGCAGGCGGATTTATATACTGCGTGAGCCTCACCGGAGTGACGTCTGCGAGGAGATCGCTTTCACAAGCGACCTCTGGACTCGTCGAGCGCATCCGGCAACACACCGATCTGCCAATACTGGTCGGGTTCGGTGTGTCCAGACCGGAACATCTGGCAGAGATCGGAACATACGCTGAAGGCGCGGCGGTCGGGAGCGCGCTGCTGGACGCGGTGGACAGGGCTCCACCGGACGGCAAAGTGGACGCTGCGCGAGAGTTCATCCATGCGCTCAGAGGAATCGACGGCAAGGGCGGCAATTAGATGACCACTGTCAGAGGACTGCGTGGCGCGACGACTGCGGACAGCAACACCAGGGACGACATTCTCGATGCGACGCGTGAGCTGTTACAGGAGTTGGTCGAGGCCAACGATGTGAGCGCAGACGATATAGCCGCCGTCACGTTCAGCACTACCAGGGACCTCGACGCCGAGTTTCCAGCGGTCGCAGCCAGGGTTGACCTGGGCTGGACTGACGTGGCGATGATGTGTGGTCATGAGATGGATGTGCCGGGTGGGCAGGAGAGATGCATCCGCGTGATGATTCTCGTCAACACTAACAAGGAGCCTCACGAACTGAAACGCATCTACCTGCGCGAGGCTGCGAACCTGCGCGCCAGAAGCGGCAAGCGAGGCTGAGCCTCGACCCCTTTTAATCCCATACGAGGACTTTTTCTACCGAAACTATTGTGGCGCAAGGAGGACATAACGCTCATGGAAGTCATCAAGAACGGATCGGTGCCTGAGGACGACGCGACAAACGCCCCTCTCTTCTACGGAGGGCCTGTCTCACGTCAGCCGCTGGTTGCCGGAGGCAAGAGCGCCAACTTCAACTTCAGTCTTGTCAACTTCTACGACGGCGCGAAGAACAAGTTCCACTCCCACACCTCAGACCAGATACTGTTCGTCACCAAGGGCGAGGGAATCGTCGCCAATGAGTCCGAGGAGATCGGCATCTCCGCGGGCGACACCGCCTTCATTCCAGCCGGGGAGAAGCACTGGCACGGCGCCGCGGACGGCCACGACTTCACGCATATCTCCCTGACCGGCGCCGACAGCCAGACCACCCAGTACGACGACTAAGAGCCCCGCGCTCTGTAGCATTCAAAGCGGTCGCCGCTATCGCCCGGCGATCGCTTCTGTTTTGCTAGAGCTTATCTCTCCTTGAGATTCGCGCTGACGCTGTTCCATCTCGCGGCGGGCGCGGGCGAGGTCATAGTTGGCCTGACGGCGCATCCAGAAGTCGGCATCGCTCCAGCCGATGCGCTCCAACGCCAAAGCCACGGCTGGCGATATGCCGCAGCGACCGTTGAGCAGGCGAGAAGCGGTGTTCCGGCTCACCATGGCGGTGCACGGTACATGGAGGACCTGTGCGCGAGAGAATTGCACTTATGCAATCGTCTCTCGCTGTGATGCTGTACCAGTTTGGTCGGTCATACATATGTAGGGGCAATCCCTTGTGGTTGCCCGTGTTGGTCATCATGCTCAGGGCACCCACAAGGGAAGCCCCTACGGTTGTGCCGCCGACCAAACTGATTCAGGCTCCTCAGTAC
>JAAXHZ010000210.1 GCA_012270625.1 Dehalococcoidia bacterium
CGATACCGACGGCTGCCTAATGGCGCGAGACCCACACTCAAGTCAGCCTGTTCAGAGCAACCCGGCGTCGGCATCCTCACGGACACCAGACTCGAGTCGTGCCAGAAGACGCGGACGATCCGGCCGAATCTCACGAGACCTCACCAAAGGAAGCATCCCCCGCAACCTCTGGTACCTGGCATGGCCGCAGATAACCGAGAGCTTTCTGAGCGTTGTGGACCAGCTTGCCGATCTCATCTGGGCGGGCAGGCTCGGCTTCCAGGCAATCGCCGGACTGGGTGTAGCCCAGACGTTCCTTATGATGCTGATGACGGCGAGGATGGGACTGGACGCCGGTATGCGCTCCATGATTTCGCGCGCGGTGGGCGCGAGACAGATCGGGTACGCAAACCACGTTATGCTCCAGGCCATCACGATCACGACCGCGTACTCGATCGTGCTAGTCGCCATTGGATTGATCCTGACAGACCCGCTTCTGAGATTGATGGGCCTCGGAGACGAGGTAGTCGCGCAGGCGGGCGGCTACATGCGGTTCCAGTTCTTCGCTATGTCCGTGATGGGCCTGCAGCGACTGACGGCTGGTGCGCTTCAGGCCTCGGGTGACAGCGTAACGCCATTGAAGGCAGCGTCGGTATCCAGGATCGGCCACCTGGTCCTGAGTCCTTTTCTCATATTCGGATGGTGGTGGTTCCCGTCGCTGGAGCTTGCCGGCGCGGGCGCGGCGAACCTGATCGCGCAGACAGTGGGCGCCGGTATGAACCTGTCGGCGCTGTTCAGAGGCACCTCCAGGCTCAGGCTGAGCCTGCGAGGCTACTACGTTGACTTCCCCCTGATCTGGCGGATTCTCAAGATCGGTATCCCAGCGTCAGTCACAGGCGCTCAGAGAGCGGTCTCCCAGCTAATTGTGGTCTTCATAGTCGCCCCATTCGGGGACGGCGCACTCGCCGCGTTCGCGCTGTCCCGACGCGCGGAGAACACCGTGAATCACGCAAGCAGGGGTCTTGGTAGAGCGGCAGGCGCGCTTGCGGGCCAGAATCTCGGTGTCGGATACACCGATCGGGCAAGACAGTCGCTGCTATGGGCGCTGGTCTATGCGGGGGTCGCCAGTCTCATAGTAGCGTCGCTGTTCCTCGCGTTTCCGGATCGAGTCGCATACTTCTTCAACTCAGACTCGGAGTTCGTAGCGCAGGCCGCGATATGGCTTCAGATACTGGCCATTGGATACTTTTCCATGAACGCGGTACAGGTCTTTACCCAGGGCTTCAACACGACGGGGGCGACGTTCGCGCCAATGGTGATTATGCTCTCGACTATGTGGCTGGTGGAGATTCCCCTCGCGTTCGCGCTATCGCAGTTTACGCCGCTTGCGGAGTTCGGCGTGCCTTGGGCGATAGTGATCGGCATGACGATCAGAGCGCTAGCGTTCGGGGTGTACTTTGTCCAGGGCAGGTGGCTCAGGACCGGCCTGATGTGAATCGGATGCTGTACCAGTTTGGTCGGTCATACATATGTAGGGGCAATCCCTTGTGGTTGCCCGTGTTGGTCATCATGCTCAGGGCACCCACAAGGGAAGCCCCTACGGTTGTGCCGCCGACCAAACTGATTCAGGCTCCTCAGTAC
>JAAXHZ010000211.1 GCA_012270625.1 Dehalococcoidia bacterium
ACGAATGCCTACCCCTCTCAGCCCTGAGGTAGAGGGGACCCCGGCTCCCCACAGGGCGATGCCGACTAAGCTGGGACAGCCTCCGATTAAAAACTCACCTTGTTGGGCAAGCTGAGGTTTTTGTAAGATGGCCCGAAGGCCAAGTGGAATTACGATAAAGTCCGCTCGCGAGCTGGGCCTGATGTTCGAGGCAGGCCAGATAGTCGCCCACGCACAGGCCAAGATGCTGGAGGCTGTCGAGCCAGGCATAGAGACCCGGGAACTCGACCATATTGCTGAACGGACAATCAGAAGTTTGGGAGCGGTGCCCTCATTCAAGGGGTACAACCCAGGAATGTCGATGCCGTATGCGTTCCCGGCGACGATATGCGCTTCGCTGAACGAGCAGATCGTTCACGGGATACCAGGCAAGCGACAACTGAAAGAGGGCGACATACTCAAGGTGGATGTCGGGGCCATCTACGGAGGGCTTCATGGAGACAGCGCCTTTAGCGTAGGAGTTGGCGAAACGAGCGAGGAGGCCCAGCGCCTGATCGATGCGACGAGAGAGTCGCTGAATCAGGGAATCGCCAGGATTCGGGCCGGAGGCAGGATCGGAGACATCTCGAACGCGATCCAGAGCTACGCCGAGGGCCTCGGGTACGAAGTAGTGAAGAAGTACGTAGGACACGGCATCGGTTTCAATATGCACGAGGAGCCGCAGGTTCCCAACTACGGAAGGCCCGGGCGGGGAGCGCGCATACGGCGGGGAATGGCCCTGGCGGTCGAGCCGATGCTCAACATAGGAACATCGGATACACAGGTAGAAGCAGACGGATGGACGGTATCGACCGCGGACGGAAGCCTGTCTGCGCATTTCGAAGATACGATCGCGATTACTGAGGATGGCCCGGTTGTGACAACCCGATTCGGTACGAACGAAGCCGGGAATGACTTGAAAGGAGCCTGATGGCAAGGAAACAGAAGGAGGCGATCGAGGTAGAGGGGACCGTCACCGAGTCCCTGCCCAATGCCAGCTTCAGAGTGGAGCTGGCCAATGAGCACAAGGTGCTCGCATACGTGTCCGGCAAGCTGAAGCTGAATTTCATTCGCGTGCTGCCGGGCGACCGTGTGCTGGTCGAGCTCTCTCCCTACGATCTGACACGCGGCCGGATTACCTACCGCTTCAGGTAGGAGCCGTCCGACAGCTCTCCGTCTCGCGACGATACGTCTCCGTGGCGACACGGCTGTGTCGCGTCGTCCGAGTACGCCGGGGCCGATCTAAATAGAGAGATCTGAGGTTCAACATGAAGGTGTCCGCGTCAGTCAAAGTCAGATGCGCCAAGTGCAAGGTAATACGCCGGCACAGAAGGGTGCTCATCATCTGTGAGAATCCCAAGCATAAGCAGCGACAGGGGTAGATAGAAATGGCCATAGTCTCAGGAGTAAACATCCCGGACAACAAGCGCGTCGAAGTATCGCTTCGCAGTATCTACGGCATCGGGCCGTACCAGGCCAAGGACGTCTGCGAGCGGGCGGGAGTGCTCGACAACCCAAAGGTCAGAGACCTGTCGGATACCCAGATCAATCGTATCCGCGAGATCGTCGATCGTGAGAAGGTTGTAGAGGGCGATCTCAGGCGCGAAGTCAACATGAACATACGCCGGCTGATGGACATCGGCTCGTATCGGGGCCTGCGACACAGGCGCGGGCTGCCGGTGCGCGGCCAGCGCACCAAGACCAACGCCAGGACCAAGCGAGGCAAGCGGGTCGCCGTCGCCGGACGGGGACGGACCACCAACAAGAAGTAAGAGGCTGAGAACAGGGCATGGCAAGAAGACCACGATCACGGCGCAGAGAGCGCAAGTCTATTCCGGTGGGCAGGGCGTACATCCAGTCCACCTTCAACAACACGATAATCACGATCACTGATCCGCAGGGCAACCCGATCGCCTGGGGCAGCTCCGGCACCGTCGGGTTCAGAGGGTCGCGGAAGTCCACGGCGTTCGCTGCCCAGCGCGCCGGAGAGGACGCCGCGCGCAAGGGCATGGAGCACGGCGTCAGGCAGGTCGAAGTGTACGTGCGCGGCCCGGGTTCGGGCCGCGAAGCCGCGATCCGGGCGCTTCAGGGCGCGGGCATCCTGGTCACGTCCATCAGGGACGTCACGCCCATCCCTCACAACGGATGCAGGCCGCCGAAACGGCGCAGAGTCTAACGCAACGGGAATTCGGGTTTGGAAGGGCAGTCGCCGCCGCGGCAATTCGGACAGCGCGGCCTGTGGAGCATACTCAACGAGACCTTCGTAATCTACGGCGGCCACTTCAGGAGATTCATCGTGCTGGTCGCGATCATCCATGCGCCGGTCGCTCTGCTGGCTGCGATTCCCATAGGTAACCAGATATTCGGCATAATCTTGAACCTTATCAGTTTCATCGCTCTGACATTCGTGTACGGAGCAGCGATATTCGCGGTAGGACAGCACTACGTGGCCAACCGGGTCTCCGTGAGTGGGTGCTATGCCAGGGTGTTGTGGCGGGGCAAATCGGTCTTGATGCTCGGCGTAGTGCAGGCGGCGCTCGTGACAGCGTTTCTGGCGGTATCCGAGCGGCTGATCGAGACCGAGCGGCTTCTGCTTCTCCCGGTATCCCTGGCGCTGCTGGCAGCCATGCTGATGTACGTAATCTACATCACGACAGCGGCGCCGGCGGTAATAGTGGAGGGCTATCGCTCACTGGCCGCGCTGAGACGCGGCTTCGCGCTGGCCCGCAGGGCGGAGCTCAGGATCTTTTTCAACCTGGCAGTTTACTCGCTCGTCGCGCTGGGACTGCTGATAGTGATTATGCTCCCGTTCCTGATCGTGGCGGCGGCAACCGCCGCAGGTGAGGAGTTCACGCTTGTAGGCATCATAGCGGCTGCGGTCGGGGCGACTCTCGCCAGCATAATCGCGCTGCCGGTGACCTACATACCGGCGACGCTGCTGTACTACGATATTAGAGTACGCAAAGAAGGATTCGACGTGTCGCGTCTCTCCGAGGAGATGGGAGTCGCAACAGCCTAAAGAACGTCACTCCGTACTCCGATACGGGGCAAGCAAATCAGAGAGGAAAAGAGGACAGGAAAAGCCAATGGCCAGATACAAGGATGCCGTCTGCCGCAAGTGCAGGCGCATAGGTGAAAAGCTGTTTCTCAAGGGCGAACGATGCTACACGCCCAGGTGCGCGGTCGAGCGCAGGCGTCGCCCTCCCGGAGACTCGATCCCCAGACGAAGAAGACCGTCGGACTGGGCGCTGCAGCTCAGAGAGAAGCAGAAGGCGCGTCTGACTTACGGAGTGCTCGAACGCCAGTTCAGGAAGTACTTCGATATGGCGCGCGTTCGGCCTGGAGTCACAGGCGACAACCTGCTCCAGATACTGGAGACGCGCCTGGACAACGTTATCTACAGACTGTCCATGGCGGACTCCAGGCAGCAGGGAAGACAGCTCGTCAACCACGGCCACTTCACCGTGAACGGGCGTCGCATGGACATTCCCTCCTATCTGGTCGAGCCGGGCGACGTGATCGCGTGGAAGCGCGCGGGCAGAAACGGCTCCACTCCCCAGTTCATACAGGACCTGACGGACGGTCTGCCCAAGCGTCCGGTCCCCCCGTGGCTGCGGCTCGACGTAGCCAACCTGACGGGTGAAGTCGCCTCCCTGCCCGACGTTACTGAGATCGAGACCGGCATCGACGCGAGACTGGTGGTCGAGTTCTACTCGAAGTAGTGGAATTCAGCAAGGAGAGTGGTGCATGACAATCGATCCAACAACATTCACAATGTACGAGCTTCCCGAAGAGGAGGAGATAGAGATCCCCGATCCCTCCATCACGGTGGAGGTGGACGAACCCGAGTACGGCAAGTTCGTCATAGAGCCGCTGGAACCCGGCTATGGAGTGACACTCGGCAACCCGATGCGCCGGGTGCTGTACAACGGCCTTGAAGGATCAGCGATAACTTCCGTCAAGATCGAGGGCGTTCAGCATGAGTACCAGACCATTCCCAACATCAAGGAGCAGGTCACTGAGATCATTCTGAACGTCAAGGCGGTCAGGCTGCGCTCCGAGGTGGACAGGCCCGGCAAGCTGCGGCTGGAGGTCGCTGGCGAGGGACAGGTGAGCGCAGCCGACATCATGGCATCGGCAGACTTCGAAGTTGTCAACCCGGAGCTTCACCTGGCGACTCTAGACTCCGCGGACGCGAGGATATCGGTCGAGCTGAACGTCGAGCGTGGCAAGGGCTACCGCGAATCTGCCATGGAAGACGGTCAGGCGATCGGGGTACTTCCCGTCGATGCGATATTCACCCCCACCAGAAAGGTCAACTACACGGTCGAACGCACGCGCGTTGGTCAGCGCACGGACTTCGAGCGACTGATCCTGGAGGTCTGGACCGATGGCTCCATAACGCCGGTCGAGGCGATCAAGAAGGCATCCAACATCCTGCGCAAACAGTTCTTCCTGTTCGCCAACACAGAACAGGGCGCTGAAGAAGGCGTGAACGGCCGACAGACTATCGCGCTGAGCATCCCGCCTGAGCACTACGACATCCCCGTAGAACGGCTGTATCTCAGCTCGCGCACGCTGAACTGCCTGAAGCGCGCAGGCATAGACAGGGTCGGCGAGGTGCTCCAGATGAGCAGGGACGAGCTGCTCAAGATCAGGAACTTCGGCGAAAAGTCCTACACCGAACTGTACGACAAACTTCGAGAGAACGACCTTCTTCCGCCAGAGCTCGACCCGAACCTGGCCGACGCCAATGCCGATGAGCCGGTCGAAGAGGACGCCGTCGAGGAGCCGGTGACACAGGAGCTAGGCTGAAATGAGACACCGACTATCAGGGAAGAAGCTGAACCGACCCACGCAGCACCGATTGCTGATGCTGAGGGGCATGGTGACGAATCTTCTGCTCAATGAGACGCTTAGGACCACCGAGGCGAAGGCTTTCGAGGCGCGGCGAATGACCGAGAAGGTAATCACCCTCGGCAAAAAGGGAACGCTGCACCACCGCAGGCAGGCCGCGGCGCTGCTCACCGACAAAGAGGCGGTGCGTAAGGTGTTCGACGAGCTGGCGGAGCGGTATAGCGATCGGGAAGGCGGATACACTCGCTCCTACAAGCTGGGCAAGCGCAAGGGCGACGCCGCCGACATGGCGATGGTGGAGCTGGTGAGCTAGCCGCCGGACAATAAACACGACGGGAAGCTCTGACAATGCGCCTCGCGATGATTGTCGAGTACGACGGCACGGAATACAGCGGGTTTCAGTACCAGAAGAACGCCCGCAGCATCCAGGAGGAGATTGAAAAAGCAATAGAGTCGCTCACCGAGGAACCGGTCAGGATCAAGGCGGCGGGTCGCACAGACGCCGGCGTCCACGCGACAGGACAGGTAGTGGCGTTCGATACCGATGCGTCCTACGGCCCCTGCACATTCCAGCGAGCGCTGAACGCAAGGCTCCCACAGGACATAGCCGTGACATCGGCGCGTCAGGTGAAGCCGGAGTTCGATCCCCGCAGAGACGCGGTCAGCAGGCTGTACAGGTACACGCTCCTGGTGTCCGCGGTGAGGTCCCCGCTGATGAGGCGCGCCTCCCACAGAATCCAGCGTCCGCCGGACCTCGATTCCATGCGAGCCGCGGCCGCGCACATGGAGGGGGCTCACGACTTCGCCAACTTCGGCGGCTCCCTGGAAAACCCGGACGCCAGCACGATCAGGCGGGTCGATAGGATAGACATCAAGAGCGACGGCAGACTGCTTAAAATAGACGTGGAGGGAAACGCTTTCCTCCCTCACCAGGTGCGCAGAATGGCAGGCGCGCTGGTGGATGTCGGAACGGGCAGGCTGACAGTCAACGACATAGCAAATCAGATTTCAATGGCCGGGGACGCCTCCCCGGCGCGGGCGCTCCCATCGAACGGGCTGTGCCTGGTCAGAGTGAAATACCCAGATAGCCCGTTCTGACGAACAGGCCAGAACAGGAACAGAGAGAAAATGGCAGCAACCTCAAAGTCCTACGAGACCAAGGCTTCCGATCTGAAGCCCAAGTGGCACGTCGTCGATGCCGAGGGCCAGACGCTGGGGCGTCTGGCAACCAGAATCGCGACGATCCTCAACGGCAAGCACAATCCGCTGTATGTCCCGCACCTGCTCACCGGGGACTACGTGGTCGTCACCAACGCGGAGAAGATCCACGTAACCGGCAACAAGGTCGAACAGAAGATGTACTACCGGCACAGCGGATACCATGGCGGCCTGACCGAGCGTACACTCGCTAACATGCTGGAGAAGCATCCAGATCGCGTGATCCGGCAGGCCGTGAAGGGTATGCTGCCAAAGAATTCGCTCGGAAGAAAGATGCTGAAACGAATGAAAGTGTACGTCGGCCCGGATCACCCGCATGATGCGCAGGTATCAGGCCAAACGGAGGCATAAATGGTGGTCCAGGAACAGCAGCAGCACTACTACTACGCCATGGGCAAGCGGAAGACCTCGGTAGCCCAGGTCCGGCTGTACACCGACTCGGGTATCGACCAGGTGAACGGCAAGCCAATGGAAGAGGTCTTCCCATGGGACTCGTGGCAGCAGCTCATCCAGCAGCCGTTCGACGTGACCAGCTCGCACGGCCAGTTCCGCGTCGTCGCCAAGATACGCGGGGGAGGAGTTGTGAGCCAGGCCGGAGCGCTGCGTCACGGCATCGCCAGAGCGCTCCAGATAGCTGATCCATCTCTGCGAAGACCGCTCAAGCGGGCGGGTCTTCTCACACGAGACGCCCGTGAAAAGGAGCGCAAGAAGTACGGACTCGCGCGAGCGCGCAAGGCCAAGCAGTGGACGAAGCGGTAGGTCAGCCTGTCGAGAATTCGCGTCTGAATCCGAACCGTGAATGAGCGCACAAGTTCGAATAACCTATGACCCGGATGGGGATACTCTCTACATAGCCTTCGGCGAGCCTAGAGGTGCGACAGGCTACCAGATTTCGGACCAGCTTCTGTTGAGATTGGAGCCGGACGGAAGCGCTCCCGTAGGCCTTACGATATTCAACTTCATGCATCACATCAATTCGGGGCAAGGAATTGAACTCTGCTGCGTGAGCGACGACCTCGCAGCTGCACTTGCCTCAAAGCCCATCAGCCAGTTCCTGCAGGTTCACAATTACGCCAATAAGTTGGCTGCCTACCTTCGTGAGCCGTCTCTAAGAGAAGTTGTGTCAACATCAATCACAACATGACATCAAGCCAATACACGTCTGCGCCGCACCGTCCTAAACTCCTTCTGTTATAATTCACCCTCACAGAGAGATTTCTATATCATCACTCCACCCAACGTTGTGGGACTACGATGACATCTCCCTCCGCTTCGCGTAAACGCAAATCCAGAAGCACCGCCGCGCGTCTGTCGATGGCGGCGGAGAACTACCTACTGTCCATCTTCCGCCTCGAAGAGCAGAACGTGCGGGTCACGCTCACAGTGCTCGCCGACCACCTCAAGACGCTCCCAATGGACGAGGGCCTCGGCACGTCGCTGCCGTCCGTGGGCGGCATGATCCGACGGCTGAGCCGGGAGGGGCTGGTCGAGACTACGGCCAACAAGGAGGTGGTTCTTACAACCAAGGGCCGGAAGCCGGCCGAGAGCATTGTACGAAGGCACCGACTGGCTGAGTGCCTTGTGGTGGACCTGCTGGGAATAGACCTGCACCTTGCCCACATCGAAGCCCACCGTCTTGAGCATGCGATCTCCGAATATCTCGAAGAGAAAATCATCGCTGCGCTCAACTACCCTAAGACATGTCCGTTCGGACACCCCATCCCCGGGAGCGGCTACACTCCGAACAGACAGACCAAGACGCTGGACAGAGCGCAGCAGGGAGAGGAGCT
>JAAXHZ010000212.1:0-4815 GCA_012270625.1 Dehalococcoidia bacterium
GCGTGGAACAGGTAGCTCTCCTGGGTCACATATCCGATCATGCCGGCGAGCGAGTCCATCTTGATGTCGCGGACGTCCACGCCGTCGATCTTCACCGCCCCTTCCGTGGGATCGTAGAGCCGCGGAATCAGGTACGAGATGGTGGACTTGCCTGCGCCGCTCGGTCCGACGAACGCCGCAAGCTGGCCGGGCTGCACCTCGAAGCTCACCTCGTCCAACGCCCACCTGCGATGACCGTCCTCGGTGGGCTGCTCTCCGTGCTCAGGGTTGTAAGACAGCTTGACCGAGTCGAACGTTACGCGACCACGAACGTGGCGCGGGTCCATGTCCACAGCATCCGGGCGGTCTTCGATGTCGGGCCTGATGTCCAGATAGCGGAAGATGCGCTCGAACAGCGCCATCGAAGACTGCATCTCCACCGACACCTCCATCAGGTTGACGATGGGGAAGTACAGCCTGAACTGGAGCGTGGTGAACGCGACGATGGTGCCGGCGCTGATGTCCGGTGTCGTCGTGCCGGCTATAAGGTACCCCGAGATCACGTAAACGACGACCGGCGCCAGCGAGAAGAAGATCTGCATCACGGTGAAGAAAGACTGGCCGGTCATCTGACGGCGCACCGCCAGATAGGCCATGCGCTCGTTTTCGTTGTGGAAGCGTTGGAACTCCTGGTTCTGTCGCCCGAACAGCTTGGACAGCATGATGCCGGATATCGAGAGTGTTTCCTGCGTGATCGCCGTGACCTCGGCGGCGGCCTCCTGCGACTCTGCCGTCACGCGACGCCTCCGCTCTCCTACAAACCTCGATATCACCACGAAGATCGGGATGGCCGCAACGGACACGACCGTCAGCGGCCATGAGAGGATCAGCATTGCGACAAGCGTGCTGATGAAAGTAACCGTGTTGGACAGCACACTGGAGAGCGTGTTGGTGACCACATTCTGCACGCCGCCTACGTCGTTCGCGATCCGAGACTGTATCTCGCCGGTGCGGGTGCCAGTGAAGAAGCCGAGCGACTGCCGCTGTAAGTGGCTGTACAGGCGGTCGCGCAGGTCGCGCATAACGCGCTGGCCGACGTCGTTTGTCATGTAGGTCTGGAGGATGCCGAGACCACCCGTAACGATCGTGACCCCAGTCATGATGCCAGCGAGTATCCACAGCAGACGCATGTCAGGGCCATCCGGCGGGAAGAGCGCGTCATCGAAAACAGTTTCGATGAGGACGGGGTTTACCACGCCCAAGCCGGCCGTAACCAGGATCAGCAGCACGACCCCGACTACCTGCGGCGTGTAGGGCCGGAACGACGCGGCCGCCCTTCCAGCTACGCTCCGACCTGAGGCCGAATCCATCTGGTCTCGCTCCATAGCTCCAAGCACCCCCATAACTCACTATATCCTCGAAGTGAGAGGGATGCCACCGCAGAACGCCATGTGAAACATGGTGAGTAATCTGCTCATGGCGCTGTGCGTGGGCAGAGGATCCCGGCCGTTGGTGAACACTGACAGCTTCTAGTGGGGATGCTTAGGTATTCGCTGGAATGGATAAGAGCATGGACATTCCAGGCATGATATGTGCACAAATTGAAAATAGCACTTGCAGATTGTGCATACACTTGTTATCTTGACGACCATGATCGAGCGCGAAATCACGGATCGTTTGACGACTCTGTTTGAACAATACCCCTTTGTGACCGTGACTGGCCCACGTCAGTCCGGCAAGACGACTCTATGTCGCACAGCCTTTCCAAATCTGGAGTATGCCAACTTGGAAGCGCCCGACCAGCGGGACTTTGCCAAATCCGACCCGCGTGGCTTTCTCGCACACCTCGGCGAAGGCGCCATCATCGACGAGATCCAGCACGTTCCCGAGCTCCTGTCGTATCTTCAAGTTATCGCCGACGAACGAGGCCGCAATAGCCTCTTCGTTCTCACCGGCAGTGAGCAATTCAGACTCTCAGAAGCCGTAAGCCAGTCTCTGGCCGGACGGACAGCTTTGCTTAGGCTGCTGCCGTTTTCCATAGCAGAGCGTCAGCGCATTGGCGCTGGCGATACGATGAACGACGTGATCTATTCAGGGTTTTACCCCAGAATTCTCGATCACGGACTCGATCCGCGGCAAGCTCTAGGCGACTACTTTGAGACCTACGTCGAGCGTGACGTGCGCCGATTGGGTGAAATACGCAATTTATCTAGCTTCAGGCTGTTCGTGCGCTTGTGTGCCGGGCGGGTTGGACAACTGGTCAACCTCAGCTCGCTAGGTTCGGATGCCGGTGTGTCCCACACGACGGCTCGCCAGTGGCTTACTGTATTGGAGACGAGTTATATCGTCTTCCAGCTACCGCCATTTTACGCTAATGTCCGTAAACGTCTGGTAAAGTCGCCAAAGATTTACTTCTACGATGTGGGACTGGCAAGCTATCTCATCGGCATTGAAAATGCGGAGCAGGTCACTACTCATCCCCTCCGTGGAGCGCTCTTCGAGAACATGGTTGTCGCTGAGACACTCAAGTATCGCCTCAACCGAGGTCGCCAGCCCAACCTCTCTTTCTTCCGCGATTCAAGGGGCTTGGAATGTGACCTCTTCTATGAGACAGGTCGCGGAATCCATGCTATAGAAGTCAAGTCCGGCGCTACAGTCTCCTCAGACTACTTCGTCTCACTCAACCGCATTGCCAAGTTGATTCCGAACATCGACGCTAAGACAGTAGTGTACAGTGGAGCAACTCGCCAGACCCGAAGCGACTGCGATGTGGTACCAGCGACTGAGCTGGCTGGAGCGCTCGAACGATTCGAGGTCAACCAAGAGATTGCCACGTTTGTGAATGAGAGGAGAGGAGCAGCGCCTGAAGGTACAGACATCAAGACGCTGGATACCGTTTACCGCACCCACATCCGACCGATGCTGGATAGGTTGGAGTCCGATTTTAGGTCCCACATAGAAAACCTCTTCCGTGTTTCCAACCAAATCTCCTACGTCAAACTCGGTCAGAATGAGTCAAACTCCAGCGAGCTTCTCAAGGCCGGGAGCTGGAAGAGGACTAAGAATCAGTACATAGTATCCAGGGGGTTCAAGCTGACGGATAGCCGTCCGGTGGAGCTACGACATCACTATACGTTTAGAGATTACACGGGTACAGGGGATGCTGTCTTTAACCTGGTCCTTGTCATCACGTGGAGGCTTGGAGGCGAAAGTGTCTCACGAAGTGTGACACTTAACGGACTACCTATCCCTCAGCTGGGAATCCATATCACCTATACAGATTTGGACGCCCAAGGTGCGGACACAGATCATACGATTGCGGAGATCGGCAAACTCATGATGGCGCAAATTAATGCGCTGTCCGGCACATAGTGGGATCAGGGTGAAATCAAGTTAAGTCGCGCAAGGCAGCTCGTCGCATAGCTCATAATCCTCTTTTGATCGCCGTCCGACCGGCAGACACAAGCTTCGGAGGAATATCTTGCTGAGATTCATCACAGGCCTTGCGCTGCGTCGCAGGTCCGTCACCGTCCTCGCGGTCATACTGGTGCTGGCGGCGGGGATGTTTACTTACCGGACCCTGCCGGTGGAGCTGTTCCCTGAGATCGAGTTTCCGTTGGTAACCGTGACCACGTTCTACCCGTCGGCTAATCCCGACGCAGTGGTGCGGGACGTTACCGAGCCTATTGAAAACGCCATCGCCGGAGTAGATGGCCTCGACACGATGCAGTCGGTCTCCACCGAGAACCGGTCGATAATTCTGGCCTCGTTCGAGTTCGGGACGGACATGGCCGACGTCGAAAACGTCATCAGCTCCAACATCAACGGAATCGCTTTCCCGAACGGAGTTAACTCCCCGATCGTCGCTCGCATCAGCCCAGATGAATTCCCGGTGCTGCAACTCAGTGTCATCGGTAACGGCGACATCGCAGAGATACAGAAGATCGTCGAATCGAAGATACTGCCGGAAATATCGGGCATCGAAGGCGTGTTCGGCGTCGAGGTAACCGGAGACGTTGAGCGCAGAGCGCTTGTGCTGGTCGATCTCGACAAAGTGTCGGAAAAGGGAGTGTCTCTTTTCCAGATCTCACAGGCGCTGAGAGAGAACAGTATTACACTGCCAGGCGGGGTTGTCTCAGACGGCGCAAAGCTGCTGCCGATCAAGACCACGAACTCCTACTCATCGCTGGACGACCTGCGCGCACTGGTTGTCAGCAGTCCGGCTGCATTCGGAGGACTGCCACCCGGACGACCGGGGTCGCCTGGGCAGCCAGGACAGCCCGCCACCGGAGCTCCGTCCCAAGCGCCACAGCCTGTCACTCTTGGAGAGGTGGCGGACATCACGCTCGACTCGGGCATCCCAACAAGCATATCCAGGACTAACGGCCAGCCGAGCGTCGGCATTGCGGTCATCAAGCACCCGGATGCCAACACCATCGACGTGACAACCAGCGTCACGGGGGCGCTGGACGGGATACGGCACGACCTGCGGGGCGCGGAGATCGTGACGGTCAGGGACCAGGGACCGGACATCGAGGCTCAGATCGAGACACTAGAGCGTGAAGCAATTCTAGGACTGACGCTCGCCGTCTCGGTGGTGTTCGTGTTCTTCCTCACATTCAGGCCATCGGTTATCAGGGGTGTGCTGAGGACCCTGCGCCCCACCGTGGTGATCGGACTTTCGATACCGCTGAGCATCTTCACCGGCGTGCTGCTCATGAGCTGGCAGGGGCTGTCGCTGAACTTCATGACGCTTGGAGGACTCGCCATATCTGTCGGCAGGGTCGTGGACGACAGCATCGTGGTGCTGGAAAACGTGTACCGCAACATCGAGGG
>JAAXHZ010000212.1:4847-8910 GCA_012270625.1 Dehalococcoidia bacterium
GCGATCACGGCGTCCACGCTGACGACCATCGTCGTGTTCCTGCCTCTCGGATTTATCGAAGGTCTGGTCGGCGCGTTCTTCTTCCCGTTCGCGCTCACGGTGAGCTTCGCGCTGGTCGCGTCACTCGTGGTCGCACTCACCGCCGTCCCAGTGCTCGGCGCATACTTGCTGAGATCTGGAGACCTGCCAGAGGGTACGGGCGAAGAGGACGAGCTGCCCGAGACCAACACCTGGCTGCAGCGCATCTACACGCCGATACTGGTGGCCGCGCTCAGGCACAAGGCGATCACACTGATCGTCGCCATCGCCATTACGATGGGCAGTCTGGGCCTGCTGGGGCTGATCCCGGTCAATCTCTTCCCATCCGGCGGTCAGCGATTCGTGCAGATCGACATGAGCCTTACTCCCGGAACCCCAGCGCAGGCCACGCTGGTCGAAGTAGCCAGCATCGAGGAGCAGATCGCCCCGGTATCCGACGTTTACGTGACGACAGTAGGCAGTCCAGCAGCATTCTTCGGCAGCGATGGTCCGGTCGGGTTCAACCAGTCCAGCACGTTCATCAGGCTCCAGGACGATGTGCGGGAAGACATAGTGAGTGTCTTCCGTAACAGCCTGAGAGGGGTCGAGGGACGAACGGTAAACGTCGAAGAGATCCAGGGTGGGCCGCCGCAGGCGGGTCTCGACGTCATTATCACAGGAGCGAACTACGCGGACATCTCATCAGTCGCGACTCAGCTTGCCGACGACCTCGCCAGAATTTCCGGCATAGAAAACGTCAAAAGCGACGTGAGCGAGGCTAGAGACGAGGTCGTCATCAACGTCGATCCGGCGCGGGCTGCCTCTATTGGTCTGAGCGCCCAGCAGGTCGCGTTCCAGGTAAACCAGCTTCTTGTCGGGCAGACTGTGACACAGATCGACGTCGAGGGCCGTCCCGTGGACGTGGTGCTGTCGGCTCGTACAGATGGCATAAACAGCCTGGAGACACTCGGCAGAATGACGGTCTCCGGACCGCTTGGCTCAAGCTCGCTGAGCGACATTGCCGAGGTTGGAGAGGTCAAGGGGCCGGTGACAATCACACGAACCGACGGTACGAGGTCGGCTTCCATCACCGGCAGCATCACGTCCGACGACACACAGGCAGTCGGGCGGGAGATCCAGCAGATAATCGACGGACTGGCCTCGCCCCCAGGAGTTAGTGTGGTCAACGGCGGCGTGTTCACACAGATCGCCGAGGGCTTCCAGAGCATCTTCCTGGCGATGATCGTGGGCATCGTGCTCGTTTATCTGGTCATGGTCACCAGCCTCGGCTCGCTCAGGAACCCGTTCGTGATAGTTACAAGCCTGCCCCTGGCGATTATCGGCGCGCTGGTTGCGCTGGCGATAACGGGCCGGTCGCTGGGTCTGCCCGCGATGATGGGCATACTGATGCTGATTGGAGTAGTGGTCACGAACGCGATCGTGCTGATTTCGTTCGTCGAGCAGCTGCGCCAACGTGGGCTGAGCGTGTATGACGCTCTGGTACAGGGTGGGCGAATCAGGCTGCGTCCGATACTCATGACGGCGATCACGACGAGCATCGCGCTGCTGCCGCTGGCGGCGTTCGTCGAGGAAGAAGGCGGCATAATCAGCGCCGAGCTCGCGACCGTCGTAATAGGCGGCCTGGTGAGCTCGACAATCCTGACGCTGGTTGTCGTCCCGGTGGTATATACGCTGGCAAACGAGAGCATCCCCAATCTGTTCAGCCGCATTTTCAGGCGTGACTCAATAGTCACACAGCCTGACGCCGCTTGAGGGAGAAGATATTCGAATTCAGAAACCTGCGTCTGCTACAAATACTGGGCGATGAGCATTGTGAAACACTCGCCGAGGCAACTCACTGAGATTGCGTCATCCCTCGGTCTCGAATTCAACGACATCTCGCTATTGGAGCAGGCGCTCGTCCACGGCTCGTTCATCGCGGAGTTTCCGGGCGTGTTCATCGAGTCGAACCAGCGCCTCGAGTTCCTAGGGGACGCCGTTCTAGGCTTGATCGTCGCCCAGGAGCTGGTGACCCTGTTCCCAGAGTGGCCGGAGGGACGCCTGACACAGGTGCGCGCCTCGCTGGTGGACAGGGAATCGCTGTCAAAGATCGCTGAAAGGCTCGGACTGGGCGGATGGCTCGTGCTAGGCAGAGGCGAGATCGAAAGAGGCGGCAGGGAGCGCCCATCGAATCTCGCGGACGCCTTCGAGGCCCTGGTCGGCGCGCTGTTCATGGATCAAGGGTACTATGCCTCACGCGACTTCTCCGTTCGCGTCATGGGCGTCGAGCTGGACATTGCCGGAGAGGCCGAGTCCGCTCCGCGTCATCCCAAGTCGCTGCTGCATGAAGCTGCGATGGAGCGAGGCTACGGTCCTCCGGTATATGAGACGATCGACATGGACGGGCCAAGTCATGCCCCAACCTTCACGGTCCAGGCCGTGGTGAACGGGGTCATCCTCGGGTCCGGTCAGGGCCGGAGCAAGAAGGTAGCCGGCGCGGTGGCCGCGTCTGAGGCGCTGAGAGAAATTTCGGGCGGGTGAAGGCCGCTATCCGATCCGCTAGGAATCGGCTCGCCGCGGTATGGAGCGTGTTTCTCAGTGACTGGCCTGTTCAGCGATTACTCGGTTTGGGTCTAGACGGCGGTTTGGGCCTGGGTGGCGGTGGCGGCGGTGGCGGCTGAGGATTAGGCTTGGGCTTCGAGTCCTTCACCGTACGCAAACTCATTCGGAACAGTCGCATAGGAATCTTCTTGAGCTCGGGCATGGAGGTCCTCGTCGATGGGAATATCGTAGCCTGTTCCAATCCTGTCACTGGCGCTGCGAAGCGTGTAAATCTCTTCGGGAGTGGAATCGCTATACCAGAGCCGACGCCATTCCGTGGCAAGATGATCGTACTGTTCACTGAACAGACGCGCGGCGACGGCTTTTCCAGAGTAGTCCTTGAGATAGAGCCAAATCGCAACCGCTGAAGCTATCAACAAAGCGATGGCTGCTACGACATCTGGGAAGCGAGCCAAAAGGGACGCGGCCGAACTCGAAGCTGACACGACAACCACGCACGTAAGAATCAGATGCCACCGGCTGTACTTGTCTGAAACCATCCCGTAGTAACGACCCAGACGGTCCGCCTCAAGAATCCCAAACCAAATCTGCTCCCTCATGCCATCGACTCCTGCTGACTATATAGTGGCGGGGTCGTCAATCGCGAGTCTCGTGAGTACGCGAATGTTGCCCGAACACGTCTGACTGCGTACTCTTGCAGCCTTCGAGATGGGCCTGACCTCGCTCCACATCGCTCATTCTGGGGATCTGTGCCCTAACCTCTTGGACGAGTCGGTCGCTCTGAGAGCGTATCTGCCAGACGGTGATCAGGTTCCACAGGAAGATAGCAGCTAGGATCACCGATACAGAGGCTATTTCGCTGATCTCCAAGACATCCATACATCGTCTGCGGAAATTTGAGAATCGACCATTCGAGTGTCGCACAAAGTTACGCGATAAACCATGCTCAGACTACTAAAACGAGATTGATTGTAACATATTCGAGCTAAAGTTACGCAATTCGGCATTCTGGAAATTGGAGTTCACTGCCTATTACGGGAGCCCCTCACACATCAATCGCGTACTTGTGGCCCAGCTCCTCTTCCCAGCGGAGGTAGTTGACCATGTCGGCGAAGCCGCGGTCTGGGCCTGTGGGAACCATGTCGTTGGGTGGGGACATGACTCCGGTCAGTCCGACCTCGACGTCGCGTCCGGAGTTCTGCCAGGCTCTGGTCCCTCCGTCTAGCGCGCTGACGTTCGTGTAGCCCAGATCGGTCAGCGTCGCCGCGGCCAGGAGAGACTGCACTCCGCCGTCGGCGCAGGTGACTATGATCTGGGTGTCCTTGTCCGGCGCGACATCGCCGATTCTGAACTCCAGCCAGCCTCTCGGCGCCCAGGACGCACCGGGCACATGGCCTTGCGCGAACTCAGTGCTCAGCCCGACGTGAATGATCCGGGCGGTGTCAGAAGCGGCGTCCACGTCGTCCGCTGTAACTGTGCTGAC
>JAAXHZ010000213.1 GCA_012270625.1 Dehalococcoidia bacterium
GGGTTGCTCAAGGACCATCTGATCGAGTCAGGAGGATACGAGCTGACCGCGCTCAACCGGCGTTCAGTCGATGGCATACCTACTGTCCAGGCGGACATAGCCGACATCGACGCCATTCAGCCGGCATTCGAGGGTCAGGAAGTCGTCGTTCATCTGGCCGCATACCTCGGATCGCAGGACTGGGAGGGACAGCATGCCGGAAACGTCCTCGGTACGTACAACGTGTTCGAAGCGTCACGCAGGGCGGGAGTCAAGCGCGTGATTTTCGCTTCCAGCGGCAATGCCATAAGGGGGTTCGAGCGTGTCCCTCCGTACTCTCACATCGCGGCTGGCGAATATGACAAGGTTCCCGAGGACTTCAGGCGGCTCACCCATCATGACGTGAGACCTGAAGCTCTTTACGGCGCTGCCAAGGTCTGGGGTGAAGCGCTTGCACGTCATTTCTCCGACGACTACGACATGAGCATGATCTGCGTGCGTATAGGTTCGGTCACCACAGAGAACCGACCGAGGACGACCAGGGAGAACGCAATCTACCTCAGTCACCGGGACGTCGCAACCCATCTCAAGGCGTGCATCGACGCTTCTGACGACCTGAAGTTCGACATATTCTTCGCGGTCTCCAACAACCGATGGAACTACCGCGACCTTTCACATCCGCGAGAAGTCCTTGGGTGGGAGCCACAGGACTCAGCGGACGACCGGTTGTTCATCAAATGACAGCAGGCAGGAGACAGCGACAGTGACGCAGTTCGTCAAAATCGATCGGAGCAAGAGGCTCAGAGACCAGCCGGAGACCGGCCACAATCGCTGGCATCCTGACATACCTCCGATCATCGAGGTCGGTGAGAACGAGAACATCGTTATCGACACTCGCGACGCCAGTGACGGTCAGGTAGCGCCCTCGACTGTCCCGGAAGATTTGGAGACCATGGACCAGAAGGTGAGCCATCCTCTCACCGGGCCAGTTTACGTAACCGGCGCAGAGCCTGGAGATCTGCTTGAGGTCGAGTACGTCGATATTTTTCCGCAGCCATATGGATGGACGAGATTCCGTCCCGGAGCCGGATTTCTTCGAGATGTGTTCACCGAGCCGTTTGTAGCGCATTGGGACATCGAGCACGGCTACGCCACGTCTCAGCAGGTGCCCGGTGTCCGCATACCTGACGGATCGTTCATGGGCACCGCTGGCCTGGCGCCTTCGCATGAGCAGCTGGAGGCATGGACTGCCCGTGAGAACGATCTCCTCGAACGCGGCGGGAA
>JAAXHZ010000214.1 GCA_012270625.1 Dehalococcoidia bacterium
GACAACTTGTCGTTCGACGTGAAACGGGGCGAGATCGTCGGATTTCTCGGGCCCAACGGCTCGGGAAAGACGACGACCATGCGTATGTTGACGTCGTTCTACACCCCTGATTTGGGATCCATTACCATCAACGGCACCGACACCCAAGAGAGCGACATCGTTACGCGAGGGTCAATAGGCTACCTGCCTGAGAACAACCCGCTGTACGAAGACATGCTGGTAGCTGAGTATCTCGACTTCGTCGCGGAGCTGCGCGGACTGCACGGCGCGGAGCGCAAGACTAACATGGACCTTACTGTCGAAGAGACGGGAATCCAGGAGGTCTTCTACCGGCCGATACACGAACTCTCCAAGGGCTACCACCAGCGGGTCGGACTCGCCCAGGCGATCCTTCACAGGCCGTCTATCCTTGTACTGGACGAACCGACCGAGGGCCTTGATCCCAACCAGCGAATCACAATTCGCGATCTCATCAGGCACCTCGGCGGCGAGCGCACAGTGCTGCTCAGCACACACGTCATGCAGGAGGTCGAAAACACCTGCGAGCGTGTTTTGGTTATCAGGCGAGGGAAACTGGTGGCCAACAGTCCAGTTCAGGACCTGCTCCAGCAGACCCTGGAACTCCGAACGGTTCATCTCGAAGTCGCTGGCAACAACGTAGAAGCCGGGTTGGCGGAGGTCGAGGGGATCACTTCAGTAGAAAGCATGGGCATAGAGTCCGGAAGGAAGCGCTACAGGCTATCGGTGTCGTCAGACGCCGATCCTCGGGGCGATATATTCGAGCTCGCCAAGTCCAAGAGCTGGACCCTGTGGGAGCTGCACGAAGAGCGGCCCCGGCTGGAGGATGTGTTCCATCACCTGACCGCCGAAGGCGAGAGGTCCGGAGACGAGTCCTAGACAAATGCGCTCACCGCTGTTCGCACTGGTCAAAAAGGACGTCAAGAGCTACTTTGATCAGCCCACCGCGTATATACTGATCGTCCCCTTCGTCGCGGTTCTCGCCTACGTCTTCTTCAGCCGTGCGCTGCTGACGGCCGAAGCTTCGCTGAGACCGATGTTTACCGTGGACTTTCAGATCGACAGCCCCTCTCTTCCCTGGCTGATGGCCATATTCGTTCCCGCCGCCACAATGCGGCTTCTGGCAGAGGAGAACCGAGACGGAACCTTGGAGCTCCTGCTCACACACCCGATCCGCGGCTGGATCGTGCTGCTCTCGAAGTTCCTCGCGGGGTTTATCTTCGTAGCCTTCGCTATTTTCGCCACGATCGGGATTCCGATCTCGGTTGCCACCGCCGGAAACTTGGATATCGGAGCCGCGGTCGGACAGTATGTCAGCAGCCTGTTCCTGGCGGCAGCGTTTGTGTCAATCGGGCTCTTCACCTCCAGCCTGACTCGAAACCAGATCGTAGCTTTCATCCTCGGCCTTTCGCTCACGATGGTACTAATGGTCATGGGGTTGGACATAGTCGCGGTCACGCTGCCCCCGCGGCTGGCGTCCCTCCTGCAAGACCTCAGTCCGGTAACTCACTTCTCCAGCATCGCGCGCGGAGTCATCCATCTCAGGGACGTGCTCTACTTCGTCGCGCTGATCTCGACCTTCCTCAGCGCGACCTTCCTGGTCATCAGGGGGCGCACGCTCAGCCATGCGTCGGTCCAATACCGCAATCTGCAGCTCGGCACGGCAGGACTAATCGTCGTTAGCCTGCTCGTCGGGTGGTCGGGCAATTCCATCGGCGGTCGAATCGACCTGACCGAGGACAAGCTGTTTACGCTCAGCCCAGCCACGGCAGAGATCCTGGAAGGCTTGGACGACATCCTGACACTGGAGCTCTTCGAGTCCAGGGAGCCACCAGTGCAGGTGGCGATCACTGCCCGTGACGTCGGTGATTTCCTGGAGGACTTTGCTGCGGGCTCCGGCGGGGACGTCAAACTGGTCAGGAGATTCCCCGCCGACGACGAGGACGAGGCGCGGAAGGCGCAGCTTGCGGGCGTTCCCCCCATACAGTTCAACGTGCAGAGCCAAGGCGAGCTCCAGATCAAGACAGGCCATCTTGGTCTCGCAATGACCTATGTGGACAAAAGACAGGTCATTCCATACATCACGAGCTTCGACGGCTTCGAGTACCAGTTAGCGTCTCTAGCTAACAGGATGCTCGAAGAGGATAAGAAGACAGTCGCCTTTCTGACCGGACACGGGGAGGCCGGTCCGTCCGCCGGATACCGGACATTCGCCGGTCTTCTTCTGGACTCCTACAAAGTAAGGGAGTTGGACGCCTCCGAAGATCCGAACATAGACCTGTCAGACGTGGACGTGCTAATTGTCGGCGGGCCAACCAGCTCGATTCCCGACGCGACGGCCAACGCGATACGGCAGTACCTGGTTGGGGGCGGGAAAGCGATGGTGTTGGTGAACTCCGTAGTCGTTGACCAGAGCCGACTGATCGCGAACCGAAACCGCAACAGCTTTGGATACCTGCCCGAGGAGTTCGGTGTGATCGTCGAGGACGACCTGGTCTTCGACCTCCAGTCAAACGAAACGCTGTCGTTCAATACCGGAGTGGGCAGCGTGTTCCTGCCCTACCCTTTCTGGATGCGAGTCCCTGTTATCGACAGGAAAGTCGCAGGCGACGTGGGATCGGTTCTGCTGCCATGGGCGAGCTCGATTGGAATAGTGGAGTCCGAACGTGGCCGCATCGAGGTTGTGCCTCTACTCGAGACGACGGAGTTCGCGGCGATCGACTTCAACTACGGAGACGTGCGCCCCAACTCTCCCGTCTTCGAGCAAGTCACGCGAGGCAATTTCGTACAGGCGTTGATGGGTGCCGCTGTCGCACAGCGGGACGCTCCCGACAACCAGGACGCTTACCGTCTGGTCGTGCTGGGAGACTCCGAGTGGCTTACGGACGGAGTTCTACCCAGAGCGCAGGAGAACATTGCGCTGGGGCTCAACCTGGTTGACTGGCTCGCCCAGGAGGACACGCTCGCTGCGGTGCGTTCCAAGGTAGTGACATCGCGTGACTTGCTGTTCACGTCGGCAACCCACAAGAACGTGGCACAGTGGGCAAACGTTGCCGGAGTGCCGCTGCTGATTGTGGTAGTCGGACTGATCAGCTCCTTCCGAAGGAGGAGATTCGGTTTCACCATGTACGGGCAGGCGAGGACAGGCGGATTTGGTTTCAGGCTACGGCGACGGGGTGAGCAGAGCCGGGAGGGCGAAGAATGAAGAGCAGACAGCTCGGCTTCGTCCTGATGGCGCTGATTGCGGTGGGTGTCGCGGGCCTGATTTTCCGGGTATTTGCTGCCGGCTCAGATGAAATCGTCCTGGAAGGGCTGATCCAGGTATCGCAGCAGGCCAGCGACCGTGTGCTGGTTGCTGGAGGCGACAAGCAGACCGAGTTGGTCAGGCTAGGCGACGCGGAGCAGGCATCTTGGTTCGTAGATGACCAGCCAGTGTTCATACCGAGGCTCGAGCAGTTCTGGCAGGCTGTGGACGACCTGTACAGCGCGCAGCTGGTCTCAGTAAACCCGACCAATCATCCCAGGCTCGGCGTGGTTGATGGCGAGGCCATCGAGGTGTCTTTTTTCATAGGCGGAAGGTCCCTTCAGGAGAAGTTCATCGTCGGCGAGTGGAAGCCTGACGTCCGGCTGTGTTACGTCAGGAGGTCCGGCCACGAGGAGACTTACGGAGTCCCTTGCCCCGCCGGCAATATATTCGATCCTGACCCAGACAGATGGAAGAATCCCGTCGTGACCTCCATCCCGCCCAATGAGATCAGGGAGATACAGTACACTTACCCCGAAGAGGCTTTTGTTCTTCGTCCTGACGATGAGGGCGAGTGGTCAGCCTACTCGGAAGACGGGTCTGAGAACGCAATAAATCCTTTCGCGCTGAATTCGATCATCGGTACACTTCAGTTCGTCGTGGCCTCTGGATTTGCCGACGATGAGGAGGCAGACAAGCTCAACTTCGCAGTTCCGGATGCCATGGTCAGGGTCCTGACCCACGATGACGCATCTACACCGTCAACGAGATTGCGGTTCCTGCGTCGGGATGATTTGAGCATGTACCTGTCCGTGCCGACAACCGGAACGGTTTATATAGTGGACAACCAGGCGGTCGCCGGACTCCTGCTGCGCATGTCGGACATGATAGAAGGTCAGAGCAGCGACGGAGGCTGATACCGAGGCTTGTCGGTCGCTATCCGCCGGTTTCGCGGTTCCCGGCCAGGTCTCCGCCAGCCACCTCACTAGCCACTCTACGCCGCTTCGCGTGACCCAGCACGGCATGACCGAACACGACGAGAGCAAGTCCGCCCATCGCCAGGGCGGTGTCCAGATCGTCAGAGAAGTATCTCTGCGCCAGCAGGATGATGACAGTGTACCCGGCAAGAATGTTCAATAGGGAGGAGTACGGCATCTTCTGCGCGATGAGCGCGACCGCAGCGGCAAACGTGACCCCAATGATGCCGTATTCGGGGAACACGGCAAGCGTCGCGCCGCCCAGAACCACCAGCCCATCGCCTCCTTTGAAGCCACTAAAGACGGAGTTCCATTGGCCAATTACCGCAAAGGCCGAAGGTACTACGATCCAATGACCCTCGATCCCAAGGAAATGCTGAGCGACAAAGACGGCTAAAATGCCCTTTGCCATGTCTCCGAGAAATACTATTACACCTGAGATCTTCCCCACGTTCTTCAGGACGTTCGTGGAGCCGGCGAGCCCCGTCCCGGTGTTGAATATGTCGATTCCACGACGCCTGCTGACGCGGTCTGCCACCGGCAATGCGCCAATGAGATAGGCAATCCCAGCCGCGACAATCAATTGGACTATCTGCGGTGTTTCATAAGCAAGCATCAATGGTCACCCAGCCAGAGGGGTATATCACGAGGCAATTGTATCACCCGCCCCGCCTGCTGAACATATCCAACTTATGGTAGCGATCAGATGCCAGACAGCTTCTCCGAAATGAAATCTCCCAGCGACCTTGAGCGCTTCCAGCTTGGGGAAGCCCTCGGCGAGGGTGCGGACATGCAGGTATTCGCGGCCACTGATCTAGAGACTGGAGACGATTGCGTCGTCAAGAGGCCTCATCCATCCCTTATCTCTCGGAACATTCACGACGACGTGGAAAGAAGAGTGTCGCTCCAGGCGAGGTTAAGGTCCGGAGATGTCGGAATAGACAACCTGCCCAGGCTGTTGGCAGTCACCGCCCTGGATGACTTTGAATGGTACTTTGGAGACAACCTCAAGCACGCTTACAGCGTGCAGGTAGAGGAGCGTGCAACGGGGATTCCTCTCCTGGGAAGTGTCAGGGACCAGGTGCGCGGCCATTCGGTAGGTCTTCCGATTAACCTCTTTGCTCTGCAGCCTTCGACTGAGCACCTCCAAAGAAACATCGAAGACCCGTCGCTAGCGGTACTTCGAGTTATCGAACGATGCTTCGACCTGGGATTTCTCGCAGGAGACCTTGGGCCGAGAAACCTGTTCTACTCTCCTGCGACCGGTGACGTTACGATAATCGACCTCGGATCGCTCAGGAGACCGGTGTCAGAGGGCCGTCGCGCGCGCGCGCTTGACCTCAATGACATTCTGTTCGAATTCTTCCAGTTCTACACTACGCCGGACAGCCTGCCGACATCGCCTGAAGGATTCACACAGGCCCGGGAGCAGAGACACTCTGGCACCCTGGAGAGAATGGCGCTGTCGATGTCTGAGACCTACTCCACTGCCAGCGATGCCGGGCAGCGCAATGCGGCGGAAGCCATTCTGGAAAGCGTCTCCAAGCGCGCGTACCATTCAGTTGCCGACTTCCGTTCCGACTTCCAGACCTACCTCTTTGAGGCGGCGTCGAGACCTAGAAACGCTGCTACAGACGGAGCATGGTCCTCCGCTCTGGAGAGGCTTCGCGAAGCATACTGGGCTAAGTACCTGTTCGATGCAGACCTCGAACTCAGCCACTACAGTTGAGCCGTGCGCGACGCGCTCCAGGAATGCCCTAGATGAATATGTCCTCTGGGAGAAACGCTGAGACAGTGACGTTGGGCAGATCTACAATGTTGCTGATCTTCAGGTCAACCGCAACGGAGCAGATTACGTAGGCCTGCTCAGGCGTGTAACCACGCTCGACCAGAAGGTCGATCATCGCGAGCAGCGCGTTGCGCGCGGCCAGAGTGACGTCCTCTCCTTCCTGCGTACCGTCCTGTCGGAGGGGGTATCCAACTGTGGCAGTGAAGTTCCTGGGTACCGACGTCTGCGGAGGCAGGAAGTAGCCAGGGTGGGAAAACCGAGGAGTCACTATTCCACGACGCGCCGCCTCCCCCTTGTGCACGGTGAAACGAACCGAGACCGTCGCGCCCATCTCGATCGCCGTAATACACACCTCCCCGTCTCCCTGTGCGAAGTGACCGTCTCCTACGGAGAAAAGCCCGCCCTCCACGGCGACGGGTATGTACAGACGGGAACCTCGCGTGAGCTGCTTGACGTCCATGTTGCCCGCGTTCTCTCGCGGCGGGACCGTCCTCAATCCCTCTTCGGCAATCCGTCCACCCGGCACAGCGTCCTGAACGTCGGGAGGCTGTACATTCCCGCCGCGTTCGAGGAGATCGTTCTCACGGGCAGTCCATGCCTCCAGCTGCTCATGCGAAGGCGCCAGACCAGCGGTGCCCATGAACGATCCGTCAGGTACGCGGACACCGGGCACCTGCTGAGA
>JAAXHZ010000215.1 GCA_012270625.1 Dehalococcoidia bacterium
GTACTGAGGAGCCTGAATCAGTTTGGTCGGCGGCACAACCGTAGGGGCTTCCCTTGTGGGTGCCCTGAGCATGATGACCAACACGGGCGCACCCTCTTACAGGGGTAGGTAAACATGCACAGACAAGCTCGAACCTCAGTCAACAGGCCCCCTCTCCCTCAGGGAGAGGGTTGGGGTGAGGGTGAAAAGTACCAATACCTACCCCTGTAAGGGTGGTTCGGAGGAGGCCCTCACTTCTCACCCCTCTTCACTCACTCCTCGAAAATTGCACTGCGCCTTCGTTGTTGACCCTTAAAGCCGCGTGCTATAATTCGCTGGATATCCCCTCCCGGTGTTTAGGAGTATTTGGTTTGACCTCGGTACGGATGCGCGATTACGAGTTGGTAATGATACTCAGCCCAGAGGCCACGGAAGCCGAGGCCGCTGAGACTGTCGGTCGGATAACCGGCCTCATCTCCGATGGAGGAGGAAGTGTCTCCCAACAGGACAACTGGGGAATCAGGAGGCTCGCCTACCCGATCCAGCGGTTCATCGAGGGAAACTACTTCATCACCCGCTGCAAGATGGATGCGCAGGCCGCCGTGGAGCTTGACAGCGCTCTGAACTCGTCACAGGATGTTCTCAGACACCTCGTGTTCAGACTCGATTCGT
The DNA here is from genome assembly GCA_012270625.1 of Dehalococcoidia bacterium. The sequence goes on from JAAXHZ010000215.1 coordinate 652, forward strand.
CCGATCTCGCCGCGATGGAGAAGCAGGCGGAGCGTGAGCGCGCCGCAAGACAGGAAGCCGAGCGACGAGCCACCGCCGAGCGCGAAGCGAGAGAACGCGAGGAGGCGCGCAGACTGGCTGAGGCTGAGGCCGCCGCCCAGGCTGCCGAAGCAGCGAATTCCAGCGATGAGCCCGACGCCAGCGCTCAGGATGAGCCAGAAGCCACCGCGACCGCTCCCGTTCAGGCTGAGGCGAGCGCCGAAACAGCGGCGCCGGTCGAGACACCGGCAGAAGCATCCCAAGAGGAGCCCGCGAGCCAGGATGAACCCAAGATCGGCGAATAGCGACATTCACGCTATGCCAGGAGTCAGGCTATGAGTATGAATAAGGTCCTGATTATCGGCAATCTGGGTGGTGATCCAGAGATGCGTTACCTTCCAAGTGGAGATCCGGTAACCAGCTTCTCTGTGGCTACAAGCTGGAGATACAGGACAAGGGATGGAGAGCAGAGAGAGGAGACCGAGTGGTTTCGTGTCAACGCCTGGGGACGACTTGCGGAAACCACCAACCAGTATCTGACCAGGGGCAGCAAGGTCTATGTCGAAGGACGACTTCAAAGTCGATCCTGGCAAGGACAGGATGGCCAGACCCGCTTCAGCAACGAGATAAGGGCACAGGAGGTCCGATTTCTGGACCCCCGAGGGCAAACCTCCGGCGACCCCGGCGGCTATGGCGGTCCACCGCCCATTGGCCCAGACGACGAGGACGATCTGCCCTGGTAGCTATCTAAAACATACCCAACCAACCGGCCCCCTCTCCCTGAGGGCTGACAGGTGTAGGTAAACATTTACAGCCAAGCTAGAACCTCAACAACAGGCCTCTCTCCCTGAGGGCTGACAGGGGTAGGTAACCGTGTATAGCCAAGCATGAGCACCAGCCAACAGNNAAAGCACGAATACCTACCCCTGTCAGTGAACGCGCCTCCCCCGTCGGCCCAGCAGAATCCAGCAAGAGTCCAAACGACGTAGATACAAGGTGAGTGCACTATGACCACACAGACCAGCAGACCACCATCGACAGGCCCCAGGCCGAGCGGCCCCCCTGGTTCCAGACCAGGCGGATCGAGACCCAGTGGATCGGGGCCTGGTGGACGACCCGGCGGATCGGGGCCTGGTGGACGACCCGGCGGCGGCAGACCCGGAGGACGCCCAGGCGGCCGGTTCGGCGGCAGGCGCGGCAGACCACGCTACTACAGCCGTAGAAAGATATGCGGATTCTGCGTCGATCATATCGAGTACATCGACTACAAAGACACCGATCGGTTCCGCAGATACATGACGGACCGATGGAAGATCGAGTCCCGGCGCAAGACCGGTGTGTGCTCCAAGCATCAGCGCGCTCTTGCGACCGCCATCAAGCGCGCCAGGCATCTGGCCCTGATTCCTTTCAGCCCTGACCACGATGGGCCTCCCATGCGATGGTACAGGTAGAGCGCTGCATCTAACGTGGTGGACGAAGCGCAGGAAGTGCCGTCCAGGCGGACGGTGAGAAGAGACAGCCGCAGGGTCGCGGAGGAGCGCTCTCCGGAAGAGCGTCGCCGTCGCCGGCTTGCGCTCATCATAATCGGCGCGATGCTGCTCTTGCTCACGGGTATCATCGTCGCCGGATACGTCATAATCTTCGTTATGCCCCCTCAGCAGCTCGTCGTCCGCGTCGATGACGTGGTGTACAGCCGAGGCGACATGGTGAAGCTGCTAAGACTCAGACAGCGGACCATGGAGCTTTCGAACACCCAGGGCATGCGCACAAACGATGACATCTTCGAGGCGTTGCAGATGATCGTCGAGAACGAAGTCATCGCTCAGGCAGCGCCGTCTGACGGCATATCGGTCTCGCGCGCCGAGATAGACAACTCCATCCGAGCGAGGATCGCTCCGTCCGAGAACGAGTCCCTCGGCAAGTCCGACGCGCAGATCGAACGCGAATACCACGAGCGATACCGACAGTTTCTCAACCATGCCCAGGTAAGCGAGGGGGAGCACCGCGACCTGGTGCGCAAGTCCATCCTCAGAGAGAAGTACCGGCAGTTCGTGGGCGATCAGGTGCCTGCGTTCGCCGAACAGGTGTACCTGCACCGCATCGCGATGGGCCATAACGACGAGATCGACGTGATGCAGACCAAGCTGGCCGACTCGATCGGCGATGACAAGAGCCCCGAGCGCATCCGCGGTGTGGTCAGGGAGATAGCGCGCGAGTTCTCGAGCGACCCTGATACATACCAGTCCGCCGGAGACCTCGGATGGACACCGCTCGGAATTTATGAAGACTACGAGGACAATTTCTGGGACCTCGAACCCGGCGAGATCTCCAAACCGGCCCCGAACATAGACAACCCACAGCAGGTCTATTTCTTCGTCGTCTCTGAGAGGGACGGGAACCGAGAGGTCAGCCGCCGCAACCGTGAGACCCTGAAGACGCGCGCGCTGCAGATTTGGGTGAACCAGGAGCGGCAGAACCACGACGTTTACGCCACGTTCAACTCCGATATCTACGCCTGGTTCGTCGAACAGCTCCGCATCAGCGCATCTACGACTCCAACTCCCGTCACGAACCCGCTGCAGAACATTCTGAGCGGACTCTAAGTTCAGTGACTCTCACTCCTCACTCCTCGGCGCGAAGCGCCCCTCACTCCTCTATTGGAATCGGTCTGCTCGGAATGGGTGTCGTAGGGGGCGGTGTCGCGCAGATCATCGCCAGCAAGCAGTCCCACCTGCAAGACATGGTCGGCTGCCCTGTCGAGCTCAGGGGCGTCCTGGTGAGAGACCCGTCCAGGCCCAGGGCCATCGACCTTCCTGATGGGCTGATTACAACTGATCCCACCGACGTCCTGGACAACCCGGAAGTCGATATCCTGGTCGAGCTGATCGGCGGCGAAGAGCCGGCCCGCGAGTACATATTCAACGCGATGTCCAGTCGCAAGCACATCGTGACCGCCAACAAGGAGGTCATGGCGAGACACGGCTTCGACATCCAGAAGTACGCGCGGCGACAGGGGGTGCGTGTGCTGTTCGAGGCCGCCGTTGCGGGCGGAACGCCAATCATCGCCCCGCTCGTGAGAGACCTGGTGGCGAACGACGTCGTCACGATCCACGGGATCATCAACGGGACCACCAACTACATCCTCACCAGAATGGAGCAGGACGGCGCCGACTTCGGCGACGCGCTGACGGAAGCGCAGCGTCTCGGCTACGCCGAAGCCGACCCGACTAACGACATAGAGGGCATAGACGCGGCGTACAAGCTGGCGATACTCGCCACCCTCGGCTTTAGAGAGCGGGTCACGGACGATGACGTCTTCCACGAAGGCATAACCCGCCTGACGTCCAGAGACTTCCAGTACGCGCGTGAGCTGGGCTACGCGATCAAGCTGCTGGGAATCGCGTCGGTGGACAAGGGGTCGCTGCAGGTCAGAGTCCATCCGGCGTTCGTCCGCGAGGACGCCATGATAGCCAAGGTGAACGGCGTTCTAAACGCCGTCGAGATACAGACCGACCTCGCTGGCAAGCTCCTGTTCCACGGCGCGGGCGCGGGCGCGATGCCAACCACGAGCGCGGTGATCGCCGACATAGTGGACATAGCTCGGCACATCGGCGCCGGGGCACACGACTCCGCCCAGCCCGAGAGCGCCGATCGAGGCAGCGATCGCGGCGGCATGGGAGCGGTCAGGCCGATCTCGGAGCTGGAGACCAGGTACTACATCCGGCTGACCGCCGCCGACCGTCCAGGCGTGCTGGCGCAGGTCGGAGGCGTGTTCGCCGAGCACGACATCTCCATCGCGTCGGCAATCCAGAAGGAGACCGACGAGGTCGCGCAGCGCGCCGAGATCGTGCTGATGACCCACCGCGCGAACGAGGCCGCGATGCAGCAGGCAATCCTGGAGCTGGAGGCGCTTGAGACAGTGGCCGAGGTCGGCAACCTGGTTCGCGTCGAAGAGTGGTAGTGAGAAGGACACAACATTCCCCCTCTCCCTCAGGGCTTACAGGGGTAGGTAAACATGTACAACCAAGCTAGAACCTCAATCAACATACCCCCTCTCCCTCAGGGCTTACAGGGGTAGGCAAATATATACGGACAAGCATGAGTGCCAACCAACAGGCCCCCTCTCCCTCAGGGAGAGGG
>JAAXHZ010000216.1:0-2051 GCA_012270625.1 Dehalococcoidia bacterium
AGGGGGCCTGTTGGCTGGTGCTCATGCTTGGCTGTACACCTTTGTACCCATGTCAGCCCTAGGGGAGAGGGGCCTGTTGGCTGGTGCTTATGCTTGGCTGTACACCTTTGTACCCATGTCAGCCCTAGGGGAGAGGGGGCCTGTTAGTTGTAGGGCAGGGTGTGTTGTTGTTCCACGTCCTGCCCTACTCTTGCTAAATCGCCAGGCGACTACTCGCTACTCGACTAGCTTGGCGTCCTCGAAGCTCCTGAGTCCGCCGATCTTGTTCCACTGGAATGGTCGCATGTCTTCCCAGTACACGGTCTGGGGGTCGTACATGGAGCCGTCGGGGAAGCGGACGATGCCGGAGAACAGCTGCCAGTAGTGGTTGAAGTCGTGCTGCTCCAGGCCCAGCGCGAGTACCTTTTCCGGATCCGAAGTCTTCTGCTTGGTCGTGTAGATCCTGGAGTGTGTAGGCGTCTCGATTCCTACGCCAAAGCCTCCGGGGTAGTTATGCGAGGTGAAGCTCCACTCCATGGGCCAGATACCCATACCGGGGCAGCAGCCGGAGTAGATGTTGGTGCTGGTCCTCGCGACGATGCCTGGGCGATGCTGGGCGTAGTAGTCAGTGCGATCGAACTCGGGAGTGCAGTTGAGATTGGTCTGCCACATGACTCCGACAGCGTCCCAGACTTCCACGCCTACTCCGCTGGGGCCGGTCCAGACTACCGGCGTCAGGCCGTCGCATCCACCGTGACCGGCCTCATCGAGCAGCGCCTGCGCGGCTTCGGGATCGTAGGGAATATCCCACCTGCCGGGATTGTTGAGGTAGAGCGGGTCGTCGGTGGACATGTGTCCGACTGTGAAGCCCCACCCAAGCTCGCTCAGCACCGTCTCCGCGATCAGATCGCGGTCAATCGCCTGTGAGAGCGCCCAGCGGATCTTCCTGGAGTTCTGCATGGATGGCGTGTTTTCGTCGTAGGTGTTGCCGTTTTCGTAGGGGTCGCCAACCCACGGCTTGGAGAGGTCACGAGTCCTCTCCAGAGGCTCGCCGGTCTTCGCGTGGGTGTTTTCCCAGTAGTTGCCGCCAAAGCCCAGGTTGACCTGGTTCTGGATGAGCTCGGGAGCCAGCTTGAATCCCGAGTTGATCATGGCGGGCATGTCCTTGAGGCCGATCTGGGCGCCGTGCGCCTGACCTGACTCGAGCATGGCCCTCCTGGTGGTCCCTTCGGGAACGGCCAGAATGCTCACGCGGGCGATGTTGGAGGTCTTGCGCCAGTGATCGGGAACCGCGATCAGCCTGATCTCCTCGCCTTGAGTCCACTTCTGGACCTCGAACGGTCCCGTCGTGATGGGCACGTTCTCGGACATCCACTCCTGGCCCCTGGTGTCGAATGCCTTCTTGGACATCGTCTCGACACCCTCCTGGAGGTCGGTGAACTCCATCATGAGGGTGTAGCCGCCGTAGCCGGCCCAGTTGAAGCGGACGGTGTAGCGATCGATAGCTTCGGCCATAGCGAGGTCGAAGATCTGGACGCCGGTGTCGTGCTTGGATTCGGGGTTGGTGTTGGTGTTGATCAGATTGAAGTACCATGCGACGTCGTCGGCAGTCAGCTCGCCGAAGTCCTGGTGGAACTGGACGCCTTCCTGGAGTTTGAAGTCGCTGTACGAAGCGTCGTCGGCCAACTCCCACTTCTCAACCAGCCAGGGTGTCAGGCCGATGGCGCCCGACTCGTCGCGCGCAGTCGCGAACAGCGCCTCGCCGACACTTGCGCCGACGAGCTGAGAGCAGGCGGTGCATGACGGGCCCCAACCTGAGACAGGAGAGAAGCCACCAATGGCGCCATTGAACGTACCCGCGGGCACAATTCGCTGGTCCATCGCCAGATCAGTTGGGGATGGCGTGGCGATAATCACGGTCTCCTTGATCTGAGTGATCGGCTTCTCGATGATCACTTCCCTGATTTCGGTCTTGACCACCTCGATGGGCTTCTCGACCACGACCTCCTTGACGACCTCTTTGACGACGGTCTCGCCGGGGACCTCGACGGTCTTGACGACCTCTTTGACGA
>JAAXHZ010000216.1:2178-5966 GCA_012270625.1 Dehalococcoidia bacterium
ACGACGGTCTCGCCGGGGACTTCGACGGTCTCTACCTTGACGACCTCTTTAACGACGGTCTCGCCTGGAACCTCAATCTCCCTGGTGCAAGCGAGAGCCGCTAGCGTTAGGATCATCGCCAAAGCGGTCAAACTCATTGCCAATCTCATTTAGCATCCTCCCATTTCAGCGCTTCTGAATGGCCTCTACTACTATCTTATTGCCCTCCTCCCCGTATCAAGTATGGGGCAGGCTCCAGCCCTATCCCTGTAAGCTGGGGGAGAGCGGGTCAATTGAAACCACGCGCCAGACTATATCACACTTGGTGCAGAGTGAACACAACTGAGGGTGTACGGGAGCAGGTTTGGAAGAGTTAAGCGTTCGTCTCACTCTCAGTGCTAAATGGAGCGTATCTGATATACTTGGTTGGCACAGCCCCCTTAACGAGTGTCAGGGAGAATGGATCGGCTATCCATGCGTAAGACCCTTATCTACCTTTTAATCACGGTNNTAGTAGCGATCGTGGTGAATCTGCTCTCTGGCGCGGTAGGCGACGACCGGGAGATCGACCTCACCGAAGTGGTGGCGATGACCGCGCGCGGCAACATATCCACGATAGAGATCAAGGGAGACAGTCTGACGGTGGTGACCACGTCAGGAGAGACGCTCACGTCCCGAAAGGAGGCTGGCTCGTCGATAGTGGAGATACTCCAGCGTGGAGGAGTGGACCTTGCGACATCGAACGTGGAGATCATACCGAGGGGACAGAGTGGACTGTCGTCGATACTGGGAGTGCTGTTCAACTTTCTTCCGTTGATCTTCTTTGGAGCGATTCTGCTGTTCATGATGAGGAGCGCGCAGGGTAACACGAACCAGACGTTCAGTTTTGGGCGCAGTCGAGCGCGGATGTTCATGGGAAACAGTCCGCAGGTGAGTTTTTCTGATGTAGCAGGAGTGGAGGAGGCGAAGGAGGAGTTGGAGGAGGTGGTGGAGTTTCTGAAGTTTCCTGAGCGGTTCTTGGCGTTGGGAGCGAAGATACCGAAGGGAGTGTTGCTTGTTGGGCCGCCTGGTACAGGAAAGACACTGATGGCGCGAGCAGTTGCGGGAGAGGCGGGAGTTCCGTTCTTCAACATAAGCGGTTCAGAGTTTGTGGAGATGTTTGTGGGAGTTGGAGCGAGTCGAGTGCGTGACCTGTTCGATCAGGCTAAGCGCAATGCGCCGTGCATAGTGTTTGTGGACGAGATAGACGCGGTGGGTCGTCACAGGGGAGCAGGACTTGGAGGAGGACATGACGAGCGAGAGCAGACACTGAACCAGATACTGGTGGAGATGGACGGGTTCGACACAGGTACCAACGTGATAGTGATGGCAGCGACGAATCGACCTGACATATTGGATCCAGCGTTGCTGCGCCCTGGACGTTTTGATCGTCGTGTGATCCTGGACAATCCTGATCTGCGAGGGCGTACGGAGATCTTGAAGGTACATTCAACTGGGAAGCCATTGGATGAGGATGTGGATCTTGAGCGGGTGGCTCGTCAGACGGTGGGATTCAGTGGGGCTGATCTTGCGAATCTGGTGAACGAGGCAGCGATTCTGGCTGCGCGTCGCACCAAGAAGCTGATTGCCCTGTCAGAGTTTACGGAGGCCATCGACAGGGTGCTTCTCGGTCCGGCGCGCAAGAGCCGCGCCATTACTGACCAGGAAAAGGAGATAACAGCCTACCACGAGGCTGGTCATGCGCTGGTGGCGCACGTCCTGCCCAACGCCGACAATCCGTTCAAAGTGACCATAGTCTCCAGGGGGCAAAGCGGAGGACACACCCGCTACCTGCCCGAAGAGGACCGCAACCTCTGGACTCGCGGTCAGTTCTCTGACATGCTGGCCGCGGCCCTCGGCGGCCGGGTCGCCGAGGAGGAGGTGTTCGACCAGCTCACCACCGGAGCGGGCAGCGACATCGAGCAGGCGACCAACATAGCCCGTCAGATGGTCACGCGATATGGCATGAGCGACAAGCTCGGTCCCCGGACGTTCGGAAAGCGTGAGGATATGGTCTTCCTGGGCCGCGAGATCTCCGAGCAGCGCGACTACTCAGACAAGGTCGCCGAGACCATCGACGACGAGGTCCATGACATCATCGAGAGCGCCTACAACAGGGCCGCCGATGCCATCAGGGAGAACATGCCCAAGCTCAAGCAGCTTGCCGAGTACCTGATCGAGCATGAGACCATCGAAGTTGACGACCTCAACACGCTGTGGGAGACGCCTCCGGACGCTACAGACGAGACTCCCGACTCAGGCTCCGAAGACGACCGCGGCCCCCAGTCCGACGTGCCTCCAATAGCCCCCACGCCCCCAGCCCCCGCTCCAGCAGGCGACTAGCTTGAACTAAGCATGGTTTCTAACACTGAGATGGGCGTGCAATATGCACGCCCTTTGGATTTATTTTGTCCAGGATCCCGAAGGGGCTAACTCGCAAGCACCTTCCGCAGTGCCTCCACCGTCTCCTCGATATCCGCCTCTGTCGTCTTACCCATGTGACCGATGCGGAATATCTTTCCCGCGAGCGATGCCTGACCACCGGACACGATAACGTTATGCTCCGTGCGCAGCCTGCCGACCAGCGCTCCTGCATCGACTCCATCCGGGATGCTCACCGCCGTCACCGTGTTCGACGCGAATTTCTCGTCCTTCGCGAATAGCTCCAGTCCCAGACTCCGCACACCGTCCCTCGTGAACTGGCCGATGGCCGCGTGTCGCTCGTACACCGAGCCCATGCCCTCGGATAGCAGCTGGTCCAGCGCGTTGTCCAGCGCGAACATGACCGATACCGATGGCGTGTACGGTGGCTGGCCGATCTCGTAGTACCTCTTGTACTGCGCCATGTCCAGGTAGAACTTGGGCATCCGCGACTCCGCGTGTGCCTCCCAAGCCCCCTCGCCGAAACTCAGGAACGCAAGCCCCGGAGGGAGCATCCATCCCTTCTGAGAGGCTGTGGCGACTGCGTCCAGCCCCCATGCGTCAGTGGATATGGGGATCGAAGCGACGCTGCTAATCCCGTCCACGAGCAGCAGCTTGTCGAACTCGCCCTTCACCACGCCCGCCACGGCCTCCAAGTCGTTTGCCACACCCGTTGAAGTCTCGTTGTGGGTGACTGTGACTGCCTTGACCTCAGCATCCGCTTTCAGTGCCTCACGCAGCACGTCCAGGTCGATCGCCTCACCGAATGGGAACTCCAGTGTGCTCACATCTGCCCCGTAGGCGCTTGCGATGTCCGTGAACCTGTTCCCGAACACTCCGATTGTCGCGTTGATGACCTTGTCGCCGGGTGACAGCGTATTCACGACCGCCGCCTCCATCGCGGCAGTCCCTGAACCGGTGATGATCCACACGTCCCCATCCGTCTCGAAAACACGCTTCAGCCGGTCGGTCGCGCTCAACAGCAGGTCGTTGTATTCAGGACCTCTGTGATTGATCATCGGACGAGACATCTCCTCCAGGATGTCCTCCGGCACGGGAATCGGACCGGGAATACGCAGGTTCACGATTATCCTCCAAGATTCGTTGACTAGGGCGAGAGCGGGCGATACACAGCCCGTCGCAATCCCACGCGATTCTAGCAAAGTGCCAATCCTATTTGCGAGATGGTTCGCTCCCAAAAGCCTGCATCAATTCGGTCAGAGCCTGTTCGGTAGGTCCCTCTCCCTCAAGGCTCACAAGGGTAGTTAAACGTGTACAGCCAAGCATGAGTACCAGCCAACAGGCTCCCTCTCCCTCAGGGATAGGGCTGGAGCCTGCCCCGTACTTGA
>JAAXHZ010000217.1:0-2070 GCA_012270625.1 Dehalococcoidia bacterium
AAGTACATGACCATGGACGGCAAGCCGGCCGGAGCCGAACGTCACCCGATTATGGGCGTGTATCCTGCAAAGAATGGTCGCTGGAGCTATCTGCACTGCAACTTCCCCAACCACCGAGACGCGGCCCTTAGCGTGCTGGGAGTCGAAGAGGAGGATGGGGAGGCAGTGCGCAGGGCGGTAGCCCAGTGGGACGCGCTCGATCTCGAGGAGGCGATCATCGCGGCGAACGGCGCCGGGGGAATGGTGCGCTCGATGGAAGAGTGGGCCCAGCACCCACAGGCTGCCGCAGTCGCCTCGCTGCCTCTGCTCGAGATCAGGAAGATCGGCGACAGCCCAGCGGAAGCTCTGCCCGAGGGATCAAGACCGCTGTCCGGAATAAGAGTCCTGGACCTGACGCGCGTGCTGGCAGGCCCGACCTGCGCCCGCACTCTCGCCGAGCATGGAGCGGATGTGATGAAGGTCACCGCGCCGCATCTTCCCAGCATCACGGCCCAGGAGTACGACACCGGACACGGCAAGCTCTCCACCCACCTCGACCTGCGCGAGGACAGTGACCTGGATACCATGCGCGAGCTGGTGAGCCAGGCCGACGTCTTCTCGCAGGGATACCGCCCCGGTACTCTTGCTAAACGTGGTCTGTCGCCTGAAGATCTGGCCGCGATTCGTCCGGGCATCGTGTACGTCTCGCTGTCGGCCTTCGGGAGGCTGGGACCATGGTCCATGCGTCGCGGCTTCGACACTGTGGTACAGACCGTAAGCGGCATAACGGCACGCCAAGGGGAGCTGTTCCCCGGCGCGGAGCCTGGGCCGCAGTTCTACCCAGTATCCGCGATAGACTACCTGACCGGGTATCTCATGGCCTTCGGCGCCATGGTCGCGCTGGCGCGGCGAGTGCGAGAGGGCGGAAGCTGGCTTGTGGAGATCTCACTCGCTCAGACCGGACGCTGGCTTGTGAGCCGCGGACAGGTGGCCGAGTCCGAACTCCGCGACGTGCCCTCTGAGTTCACGGTCGAAGAGATAGAACGCTGGTCGATGGTCACCGACGTGCCGGGAGGCCAACTGGGACATCTCTCCCCTGTTCTGGAGCTTTCCGAGACACAGCCATGCTGGGAGCGTCCATCGGTGCCTCTCGGCTACCACGAACCCGTGTGGCCATAGCGCTCAGAGCAGCGTCATACACATGGCCCGGGGCGGGACCTGTGTCAGATTGGTAGGCTCTTCGCTGATCCTCGATACGTGGGTCAGTCAAACAGGAAGAGTCCGATGAGCTCTATGACATGGTCCCTGATCAGGGCGCCGCTGAACAGGAAGTCGCCGATTGCAGTGATGACCTCGTCCCTGCTGATCTCGCCGTCGCCATCGTCGTCATAGGGGATGCCCAACGATAGCTGGACAGCCGCCGTGCTGTCGCTGCCATCGGCATCTTGAGCCACTCCATCGGCAATGTCCACGGTCACATCGCCGATGGCGTTCGGCGTCACGTCGAAGGTATAGACTGTGTCCCCGTCGCTGCCGGTGAAGCTACTCGCAGAGCCGTTGACCACGCTCACGTCCTCGACGGTAAAGCCGAATACAGGCTTGCTGAATGTGGCTGTTACGGGGATAGGTGAGTCGATTCTCACCATAGGGGCGTCCGCCACAGCCATGCTTACGTCGGGGGCTATGTGCGGTGGCGAGGCGCAGAACAGGAGGCCTAGCCGGTCGAAGTCGTTGAACTCCACCTCTCTCAGCTCATCCGGTATGCACCCTGTTAGCTGATTCCTGGAGAGGTACAGACGCTCCAGCATGGAGAGGCTGCCCAGCTCGGCGGGTATCTGTCCGCTCAACTCGTTTCCGCTGAGGTTGAGAATCGTCAGGTTGGAGAGATTCCCCAGCTCGCTGGGAATCGTGTCGGTCAACTGGTTTCCGCTGAGGTTCAGCTTTTCCAGGCTGGAGAGGCTACCCAACTCAGTCGGAATCGTTCCACTCAACTGATTACTCCCAAGCCACAGTCCAGTCAGGTTGGAGAGACCACCCAACTCCGGCGGTATCGGCCCGCTCAAAGCGTTGCCGGTGAGGTTGAGAACCGTC
>JAAXHZ010000217.1:2119-2776 GCA_012270625.1 Dehalococcoidia bacterium
GAGACTGCCTATCTCAGCCGGAATCGTCCCGCTCAACCTGTTTCCGTTGAGGTTGAGAACCGTCAGATTGGAGAGATTCCCTAGCCCAGTCGGAATCGCTCCGCTCAACTGATTATTCCCAAGCCACAGTCCAGTCAGGTTGGAGAGATCACCCAACTCCGGCGGTATCATCCCGCTCAAAGCGTTGCCGGCGAGATTCAGCGTCGTCAGGTTGGATAGCTTGCCAAGTTGGGGCGGAATCAGCCCACTCAACTCGTTGCTGGCGAGATTCAGCGTCGTCAGGTTGGATCGGTTGCCAAGCTGGGGTGGTATCGGCCCGCTCAACTGATTATTCCCAAGCCACATTCCAGTCAGGTTGGATAGATCACCCAGTTCACTGGGAATCGTGTTGGTCAACTCGTTGCCGGTGAGGTTGAGAACCGTCAGGTTGGAGAGACTGCCTAGCTCAGTCGGGATCGTCCCGCTCAACCTGTTTTCACTGAGGTTCAGCTTTTCCAGGTTGGATAGGCTACCCAACTCCGTCGGTATCGATCCACTCAACTGGTTACTCCCGAGCCACAGTACAGTCAGGTTGGAGAGACCACCCAACCATGTCGGTATCATCCCGCTCAAAGCGTTGCCATAGAGGTTAAGAACCGTCAGGTTGGAGAGACTGCC
>JAAXHZ010000217.1:2815-3357 GCA_012270625.1 Dehalococcoidia bacterium
GAGACTGCCTATCTCAGCCGGAATCGATCCACTCAACTGGTTATTCCCGAGCCACAGTCCGGTCATGTTGGAGAGATTGCCCAGCTCGGGCGGAATCGTCCCGCTCAAAGCGTTGCCGGCGAGATTCAGCGTCGTCAGGTTGGATAGCTTGCCAAGTTGGGGCGGAATCAGCCCACTCAACTCGTTGCTGGCGAGATTCAGCGTCGTCAGGTTGGATCGGTTGCCAAGCTGGGGTGGTATCGGCCCGCTCAACTGATTATTCCCAAGCCACATTCCAGTCAGGTCGGATAGATCACCCAGTTCACTGGGAATCGTGTTGGTCAACTCGTTGCCGGTGAGGTTGAGAACCGTCAGGTTGGAGAGATTCCCCAGCTCGCTGGGAATCGTGTCGGTCAACTGGTTTCCGCTAAGGTTCAGCTTATCCAAGTTGGATAGATCACCCAACTCCGGCGGTATCGACCCGCTCAAAGCGTTGCCGGCGAGATTCAGCGTCGTCAGGTTGGATAGCTTGCCAAGTTGGGGCGGAATCAGCCCACTCAACT
>JAAXHZ010000218.1:0-2801 GCA_012270625.1 Dehalococcoidia bacterium
AGTACGAATACCTACCCTTGTAAGCTTCCTCAGGGAGAGGGCTGGAGCCTGCCCCGTACTCGATACGGGGGTGAGGGTGAAGTCTAAGAAAATTGCATAAGTCCCCGATGCGTGGTCAATAGTGTGGCTGGGGGAGGCTCTCACTCCTCACTCCTCTCCACTCACTCCCCGAAAATTGCACTTATGCAATTTTCTCGAAGTCCTCAACCGCAAGCCGAACCCCCACCGTATCTGCTATAAATAATGAACGACGTGGGCGCAATTACCCGTTGCGCGCTTCTACTTCTGCCCCGCAACTTACCCACTATACCCAGCTCATCACAAATTGTGTATAATAAACCTTAAAGATTCATGTGAGATTTCATAACTAAAAAGTTATGGCAGAGATCAACTTCCATCGTCTGTTTATCTTCCATACGGTTGCCCGGCTCGGCAGCTTCACCAAGGCCGCCAGTGATCTGAACATCAGTCAGCCCGCGGTTTCAATACAGGTCAAGGAGCTGGAGCGCAGTCTCGACACGACTCTGCTCATCAGGCTGCGCTCCGGCGTAAGCCTCACCGACACCGGTGAGACGGTATTCGACTACACTAGGCGCATCTTCACCCTTGCCGACGAAATGACCAACGCTATTCAGGACCTTACAGGTCTCGAGTCTGGCAGACTGACCATTGGGTCCTCATCGACTCCTGGCGAGTACATCATGCCTCTGGTAATTGGCAGGTTCCGTGAGCGATATCCGAAGGTCGAGGTCTCACTGGCTATCTCGAACACCAGGACCGTAATCGATCAGATAATCAGCCGCGAGCTCGACCTCGGAATGGCAGGCGCTCCAGTGGACATCAGGGGGCTGGCCTCATTTCCCTATGTAAACGACGAAGTTGTGCTCGTCTCCTCACCTACACACCCGATCGCCCGCAGGCGTAGGCTCACGCTGCAGGACGTTGCCGATGAGCCGTACGTCATGCGGGAGGTGGGATCCGCTACACGCCGCACCGCGGAGGAGCACTTCGCCTCTATGGGCGTTCGTGTCCGCGTCGTTATGGAGCTTGGCAGCAACGAGGCCGTCAAGCGGGCGGCGTCAGCCGGACTTGGACTCGGCGTAGTGTCGAAGTTCTCGGTTGGCCCCGATGTCGCAGCCGGATACTTGAAGGTGCTCTTGGTCCAGGGTTGGCGATGCGAGCGTCCTCTGACAGTGTTCTACCGGGACGATACCCACATCTCGGCAGTCCAACGCGCGTTCCTGTCCGTGCTGAGAGTCGATAAGCCCCTGCCACCCTCGATCTGATCTCCTCAAGCCTCCGGGCTTGAATGCTGTAGTCTCTCCAAAGACGACTCTTTCGACTGCCCCAGAGCGGTGACTGGAGTATCTCACTCCTCACTCCTCTTCACTCACTCCTCAATCTCACCGCTGGTTGACAAAGAAAAAGGGCTGCGATAGTCTAGCTCCGCTTTAGAAAAGAACCCTGAGTCACCGACGTGACCCCTTTCACCGGTCACTTAGTGTCGCCTGCATGGGTCCGTGACGCCTTAATGCCCAGCACTTGACGGGCATCCCCTCATCAGCGCGAATAGCCGGCCCAGCGTCATTTGACAGGGGCGACTTGGTATCGAGGTAGCGAGTGAAGCGAATTATTAGGCTGGCTTCAGTACTTGCCATCGCGCTTGCCGCCCTCACTCTGTACGGATGCAGTTCCGACTCATCGCCCGCCTCTGACCAGGATGCAGGCTCTTCTAACACCGCCCAATCTCAGGACACGCCGGCACAGCAGCCCCAGGCGCTCGCACCTCCTCCCGACACTGGCGAACGCATTGCGATTTCCGCGACCGAGCCGCAGGTGTTCGAAGGGCAGGGCAGCGCGTTTACCTCCCGATTCGACATCGATGCTGGACTTCTCTACATGAAGGCCACGCATCAGGGGAACTCAGAATTCGCCATACAGATCCTAACTGACTGGCATCTTGAAAGCCTGTCCAAAACTGGCCAGTTGCACTCTGGTACCGGAAGCCCTAGAGGTGCCGTCGCTAGCATAGACACATCTGGTGCCTACGACGGAGTAAGGGCGCACCAGGTGAGTCCCGCGCAGCTCTTCGGCCTCACGCCGGGTACGTACCTTATACAGGTGAATGCGGACGGAGCGTGGAGGGTCGAGTTGACCCAGCCCGTATGGGACAGCGGAGACATGCCCCCGTTCAACTGGGACGGTTCAGGTGATGACGTCAAAGGCCCGATAAACCTAGAGCAGGGCACGAGGTCTGTGGACATCACGCATGATGGTTCCTCCAGCTTTGTGGTCGAACTTGTAAAGGCTGACGGAACCCTTGCTGAAAAACTCGTAAACATCACCGGCCCATATGATGGCTCGATAGAAGTTAAGATACATCCCATCATCGGACTCACTCCAGACATCTATGGATTGATCATCACTGCCGATGGAGGATGGACAGTCGATTTCGGAGAGTAGCAGAGAGCTAGGCTGCCCCAAATTTCCTCTCCCTCGACAGGCTGATAAGGGTAGGCAAAAGTGCACAGACAAGCATAAGTACCAACCAACAGGCCCCTCTCCCCTCAGGGCTGGCAGGGGTAGTCAAAAGTGTACGGACAAGCATAAGTACCAACCAACAGGCCCCCTCTCCCTCAGGGCCGACAGGGGTAGTTAAAAATTTACAGACAAGCATGAACACCAACCAACAGGCCCCCTCTCCCTCAGGGAGAGGGCTGGGGTGAGGGTGAAAGAAGGCGAATGACAGGTTACATTATCAGGCGCACCCTGACGACGATCCCCGTGATTCTCGTCGTCGC
>JAAXHZ010000218.1:2873-6827 GCA_012270625.1 Dehalococcoidia bacterium
GGCACCGGAGGGGCCGAGGTCGATCCGGCGATCGTAGAGAAGATCCGGAAACAGCTTGGGTTGGACCAGCCATTGCATATCCAGCTCTATCGGTACTTCAGCGACTTGGCTAGGGGAGACCTCGGGCAATCCCTCCTCTCCAAGCACAAAGTCTCTGATCTCATCAGGGCGAGAGTCGTACCCACCATATCGCTCACCATATTGACCGAGTTATTCGCCTTGATCATGGCGATTCCGCTCGGAGTGCTGGCCGCCTGGAAGGCCGACTCTTGGATTGACCGCAGCGTCATGGTCTTGGCCACCCTCGGATTCTCTATGCCTGTCTTCTGGCTCGGCTTCCTTATGATCTTCTTCTTCGCCGTTCAGCTGGACATCTTCCCTGCCGCTGGCTACAGCCCGCCCTCGGAAGGGATCGGCCCGTTCCTGCACAAGCTGATAATGCCGGCCTTCGCAACCGGCGTCATCATCATGGCGCTTATAACCAGGATGACCCGCGCCACCATGCTGGAAACTTTGCGGGAAGACTACGTTCGCACGGCCAGAGCCAAGGGACTGGCCGAGCGAACCGTTCTCATTCGCCACGCGCTGCGAAATGCTGCTCTTCCCATCGTTACGGTGATAGGCCTTGGATTCGCCGCTCTCTTGAGTGGCTTGGTCGTCACCGAAAGTGTGTTTGCAGTCCCGGGTCTGGGGCGTCTGTTGCTGAACGCCATCCTCGCGAGGGACTACCCCATTATCCAGGGGACGATTCTGCTAATCTCAGGTGTCTATGTGATTATCAACCTGATTATCGATATATCATACGCCTACTTTGACCCAAGGATCAGGTACTGATGACCTCACAATCTGACAGTGCTGCGCTTGGGGTAGATCGCACTCCGGCAGATAGACTAAGCGCTCTGGTTCGTTCAACACGCAGGGGCGCGAGGCGCAATCCCACAATGGCCGCTGGCATCGTCATTGTGCTCGTGATGGCGTTCGTTGCGATTTTCGCACCCCTGCTGTTCACGAGCGATCCTAGTGCTGTTGCGCCTCGGGAAAGATTCACACCACCATCGACAGGACACTGGTTCGGCACAGACAACATCGGAAGGGACCTTTGGAGCCGTGTGCTCTTTGGAAGTCGTGTCTCGATGACCGTAGGAGCCGCCGTCGCCGGGATTTCCGTCCTCTCGTCAATCGTGTTTGGACTTCTGGCAGGCTACTACAGGCGCCTGGACGCGATCATCATGCGAGTCATGGACGGCCTCATGGCGATCCCGTCTGTCCTTCTGGCCATGGCCCTCATGGCTCTCCTGGGAGGCAGTGTGCAAAACGTCATCATCGCGCTCTGCGTCGTTGAGACCCCGCGCGCGGTGCGAATAGTCCGGTCGTCGGTTCTGAGCATCCGAGAGGAGATGTTTGTGGACGCGGCCCACGCGCTCGGCGTCTCTCCGCCACGCATCCTGAGATCACACATACTGCCAAACACGTTTGCGCCGCTCATAGTGCAGGCATCGTTCATCGCTGCATCTGCTGTCCTGGTAGAGGCTTACCTTAGCTTTGTAGGCGCGGGCCCGCCGCCGGAAGTCCCAAGCTGGGGCAACATCATGGCCGAGGGACGGCACTACATCTCCAGGTTCGTGTGGATGATCGTCTTCCCGGGCATATTCCTTACCCTCACCGTCCTTGGCATCAATCTCGCGGGCGACGGACTGAGAGACAGCCTTGACCCCAAGCTGCGGAGCCGGATGTAAGAGATGGTCGGCATGGCTGCTGGTTCAATCGTTAGAGTCCTATTATTGATGTGTTCTGAAGGGAATCGGATAGCAAGTTTGAAAAGTGAGAGGATGGAGTAATGGTAAGAGTAAGACTTGGTTTGTTGGCGGCTGCGCTGCTGGTTCTATCTGCGCTGGCAGCGGCATGTTCCAGTGCGGAAGCCCCAGCGCCGCCGACACCCACACCGATCAACGTTGCTGAGATAATTCAGCAGACCATGCAGGCCCAGCCACAGGGCATGACCGCTCAGGATGTCGCCTCTGAGGTCCAGAAGGCGATGTCGGCACAGCCAGGGGTTACACAGGCTGATGTCGCAGACGCCATAGCCAGCGCGATGGCCCAGCAGCAGGGAGTCACACCTGCCGACGTGGCCTCAGCGGTGCAGGGTGCGATGGCCGCTCAGCCAGGAGTTACGCAGGCGGAGGTTGCTGATGCGATCGCCAAGGCGTTGGCAGCGCAGCCTGGAGTGACCGAGGGTCAGGTTGCTGATGCGATAGCGAGTGCGATGGCAGGTCAGCAGGGAGTCAGCCAGGACGACGTGGCCGCTGCTATCTCCAGGGCTCTTGAGGCGAGGCCTGGAGTGACTCAGGCAGACATCGCGGCCGCTGTGGAGTCTGCTGTAGCCAAGGCCGTACCCGCCGCGCCGGCTGCCGATGACACCATGATGATCAAAGAGGAAGACAAGTACGGCGGAACTCTTAGAACCGTCTCTCAGGCCAGCATCAAGTCGCTCGACCCCGACTTCTGCACCTCGTATGTCTGCTGGCAGCCTTCCGCCGGACCCATAATTGAGTCGCTGTTTACTCAGGGCGCCGACTTCAGCACCCAGCCCCAGCTGGTCGAAAGCTGGGACATATCCGACGATGGTCTGACCTGGACGATCAACCTCCGTGAGGGCATCACTTTCCATGACGGCACTCCCCTGACGAGTGAGGCTGCGATACTCTCCACATACCGCGTTCTTGACGACACACCTGCTGGTGAAGTCATGAAGACCTTCCTTGTTGAGGATGGGATGCAGGCAGTCGACGACCTCTCTTATACGATAGAGACCTCGGAGCCTTACGGCTCGCTGCTGGACGGAATGGCGCTGAGAACGCACGGCACAGTCCTGGTCTATACGCCCACCGCCGCCGCGTTCCCGATGACCGAGGACGTAGGTGAGGAAAACATCGTCGGCACCGGCCCATACCAGTTGGATAGCTGGGACGTCGGCGTCAAGGTGACGATCGCGCGCTACGACGACTTCCAGTCTCGAAGTGAGCCGGCAAGCTGGCTGGCGGGAGAGAAGAAGGCATACGTCGATAAGATCGAATGGCTGGAGATCCCCAGCGAGGAGACCAAGGTCGCCGGCCTGAAGACCGGCGAGTGGGACTTTATCGACAGCATCGGACTCGACTTCGTTGCCGATCTCAAGGAAGACCCAGACGTAGGATTCACCTGGTATCCGGGCCACATGTGGTACTTCGCCTTTAACACAGACGAGATAAACAAGCTCCCGTTTGACGGCCTGCTGCTCCGCCAGGCTATCCAGGCATCCATGAGCGGCGTCGATATGCTCAGCGCCATCGGGCCGCCGGACACCTGGAAGCTGAACTGCTCCATATACGGCAGCGGCACCGTTTTTGAGAGTGAGGCAGGCTGCGATCTCTACAACCAGGATGACGTGGAAAGGGGCAAGGAGCTGCTGGCCCAGTCAGGCTACGATGGCGAGCCAATCGTCATTCTGAATCCAAATGACTACAGCACGATTACCCCCGTCGGCCCCGTCATAAAGGCTAGGATGGAGGAGATCGGCATCACCGTTGACATGCCCGGCATGGACTGGGCCACGGCCACGTCGAAGCGTCTCGCTGGCGAGGGATGGCACATCTTCACCAGCTGGGGCACGATCAGGAACCGCCAGAATCCCGCGTTCAGCTTCCTGCTCGCCGGCGGAGGCAAGTCAATCGGATTCGGCTACTACAATGAGGAGATCGACGATCTCCACCAGAAGTTCCTCCGCGCAACCGACTTCGAGACCCAGAGAGAGCTTGCCGATGGCATGCAGCGAGCGTTCATGTCCGATCCACCGCAGGTTTACTCGGGCATCTTCTTCATGCCCAGTGCGTACCGCACGTGGGTACACAACGTGCCGCCCGAGCATCCAGGCAGCCCACAGTACACCAACGTCTGGATCTCCAGGTAGGAACTCCG
>JAAXHZ010000219.1 GCA_012270625.1 Dehalococcoidia bacterium
CTGATCGACGCGCACGGCAACTTCAACGTGCCGACCGCCATCAGACTCGCTCGCGCTCTTGAGCCGTATGACATCGGCTGGTTCGAAGAGCCTGTGCAGCCGAACAGCAACGAGGCTCTCCGGGCAGTGAGAGAAGCTGTGGATGTGCCGCTATGCGTGGGTGAGCGACTGTACAGCCGCTGGGACTTCGTCCCCATCCTCAGAGACCGCCTGGCCGAGTACCTGATGCCCGACATACTATGGTGCGGAGGCATAAGCGAGATGCGAAAGATCGCTAACCTCGCGGAATCGTTCTACATCCCCGTCAGTCCGCACGACGCGAGCGGCCCAATCAACATTCTGGCTGGCGCTCACACCATGATGACCGTCCCGAACTTCTACAAGCTCGAATTCAACCATGCGGCGCTGGATGTCCACAACAGGCTGATCGACCACTCACTGGACATACGAGACGGAGTGCTTCACCTGTCAGAGCGACCCGGCTTGGGCGTGGAGCTTGACGAAGAATTCCTGGACGCGCACTCCGATCCAGATTGGAGCGGCAGTTAACTCCGGCCACGCGCCTCTCGCCGATCACCCTGAGCGGCAGACGGAAGACTCTGCGCATCCGATGCCTCTGCACCGTTTTCAGACGACCTCGTGGCAGCCCCGCCGCCCCGCTGAGCGCTGTGTCTCAACACGCCCCGTTCGACGTCGTTCTTCATCCGCTCGTACTCGGAGCATATCTCTGCGCCCAGCAGTACGATCAGGCTGCCCACGTACGTCCAGAACAGAAGCACGATCACCGGAGCGATCGATCCGTACACGTTCTGGTACGACGCAAACCTGTCCAGGTACAGGATGAAGAAGTTCTTGGATATCTCGAACAGCACGGCGGACGTTATCGCCCCCGGCCACACGTACCGCCAGTACGTCTTGGTGTTTGGCAGCAGCTTGTACATCAGCAAGAATATGACGATCATCAAGCTGAGCGACAGGGCCTGAAGGATCATCTGGCCAATGGTGTGGATGAGAAACGGCGGTATCGGCAAGTCCGACGCCGCGATGTGCTCCGAGGTCCTCGCGATGGTAGCGCTGGCCACCGATAGGCTGAACAGCATCGCGACGCTCAACGCCATGAGAAGCTGTCTCGGCTTGCCCACGTAGATCGGACGGTCAGTCTGGATATCCCACGCGCGGTTGATGGCGCGGTTCAGCGCCCCGAACATCGCGCTGCCCGACCACAGCATACCCAGAAACGACATCAGTCCCAGCGCGCCCCTAAGCCGGATAACTGCATCTACGTTGTCTTTCACAAACTGCTCAGAACCGGGCAGGAAATTCGACATCAGATCGCCTATCAGCCTCTGTATCTCTTCCGGCTCCAGTAGGAAGCTCATAATCGAAATAAGGCCCAGCAGAAGCGGAAAGATCGAGAACAGCGCATAGTAGGCAACACCAGCTGCCATGTGCGTGATGTCATCCTCGGACAGCTCACGAACCGTTCTGATGGACAGCTCGACGACGAAGTTTCGCCGGATGCGGTCGATTATGCCGCCGTAGCGTCGATTCATCCGGTCCGATGTGCGCTCGATAGCGCGCCTGATAGCTCGTACAGAGTCCTGGTCAACCATTGACGACGGCCGCCCTGAATGCGCTCACAATTCGGTCGTTGCCCTGCCTGAGTATCGTGGTGTTTACGGTCAGGTGCGGCGAGTCCCCATCGTCCTCTCCCGCGCTTACGAATACACGAAAATCGGCAAGCTGGCTTGCGAACCTTTGGAAGTCCACATCAGGCGGCAGAGCTAGGGGAAATATGTTGGAGCCGTGCTCATAGGCGCTGACGCTCAGCCCGGGTATCCGATTGAGCTCGTCGAACAGATCTCCGGCCTTCGTCATCGCCTTCGAGAACCTGTCTTCGAATCCATCGACTCCCTCCAACGCCAGCGCTGCGGGCAAAGCGGCGCTGGAGAGTCCTCCCCCGAACATCCTGCGATGATGGAACAGGTCGCGGCAGAAGTCCGCAGTCCCTGCGAGCATCGCTCCGAACGGCGCCCCGAAGTACTTGTAAAGCGAGACGTACACCGTGTCGAACATCGCCGCGTAGTCAGCGGGAGAGACACCGGTTGCCGCGCTCATCATAAACAGTCGAGCGCCGTCCAGGTGCGTCGGGATACCCTGTTCTGAGCAGAAGCCTACGACACTCCGCATCTCTTCCAGGGGCATGATCTGCCCGTGCTGCCTGCGTACGGGACTCTCGATCATCAGCGCTCCGACAGGAGAGACGACCCTCCCGCTCACAGATTCATCTATCGCGTTGCGCACCTCGTCGAGAGTGAAGTAAGGCCGCCCCGCGCCCAGAGGTACCAGGTGGATTCCACTCAGCTGCTGGACGCAGTCCCCTGTGTCCTGGTAGAGATGACTCTGCTCCTGCACGATGGCGCGCGGCTTTCCAGCGCACAGCATCCTTATCGCGAGGTGATTGGCGAGCGTCCCGCTCGGCATGAAGACCGCGTCTTCCTTGCCCAGCAGACTGGCAAACCGCTCCTCCAGCTCGCGCACCACGCCGCCGTTCGAGAAGTTGTCAGCCTCGATACCCCGACGACTTACGATGTCGGCCAGCCTGTCCACAAGACTCTCAGGAGTCTTGGGCTCACCGTCTCCACGAAAGACGACGGCCTCCGTCGAGTTTATGCCATCGTCTTTGACCATTTGCGTGCTTGAATCCTTCGTCTGAGCTACCATTGCTACCTCCCTGCAAGTAATTCTACACGGGATGGGCGGTCGCGCTCACCCTTGAGAGAAAATATCGTAAGTTCCAGATGGGTCGTAATAGCGGTGGTTCGGGGGAGGTCTCACTCCTCACCCCTCTCCACTCACTCCTCGAAAATTGCGCTTATGCAATTTTCTCAAATCGGTTGACTGCGTACAGTCCGGCATGTAGCATCCCGCACCGGAGCTTACGGAGGATGACATGTCCCATATCGAGCTGGTCTGCGTCGAGTGCGGAGTGTCTCGCGAGGCAGACATGATCGCGTTGAGCTGCGACGCCTGCGGCTCGCCGCTGGATGTAGCCTACCGCGATGCAGACGCGCACACCATGGCCTTCGACGGGATCACGATGCCCGTGCCGTTTCACTCGGACTCCCCCACCGTAACGATGGGAGAGGGAGGAACGCCGCTGGTAGAGCTGCCGAGCGTTGGAGAGGCTGCGGGCGGGATCCGGGTGATCGCCAAGCTGGAATTCATGAACCCCACCGGATCGTTCAAGGACCGCGGCGCCTCGACTATGCTGTCCGTAGCGATGGAGCACGGAGTCCAGGCCGTAGTCGAGGACTCGTCCGGGAACGCGGGAGCGTCCGTCGCCGCTTATGCGGCACGGGCCGGTATCGCCGCGCACGTCTTCGCGCCCGAGTCTGCGCCGGAGGCTAAGATAGGACAGATCCGAGTGTATGACGCCGAGACTCATCCCACCCCCGGCCCTCGTGAAGCAAGCGCTGACGCCGCGGTCGAGTTTCAGCGCCGCAACGAGATGGTGTACGCGTCGCACAACCTCAGCCCGTACTTCGTCGAAGGGACCAAGACGTTCGCGTACGAGATCGCGACCCAGATGCCGACCGGCCCTGACCACATAGTCATACCCGTTGGCAACGGTAGTCTTCTGCTCGGCGCGTGGAGAGCGTACCATGAGCTTATGGCACAGGGTGTGGTCACTCACATGCCAAAGCTGCACGCCATCCAGTCGGAAGCGGTAATGCCCATCGCCTCCGCGATCATGGGAACAGACTGGAAACCGGGCGCGACTACAATCGCGGGTGGAATAGCCGTGGGCGCCCCTCCACGCAGACGCCAGGCGCTGAGAGCGATAAGAGAGTCCGGCGGGACCTCTATCGCGGTGACAGACCCCAGCATAGTCAGGTGGCAGAAGCTGCTGGCCGCACAGGAGGGCATATTCGCGGAGCCGACCTCAGCTGCGGCGTTCGCGGGACTCCAGATGCTAGTCGAGGACGGCATCGTGAGACGCGATGAAGTCGTTCTGGTGCCAGTCACCGGATTCGGTTTGAAGGACGCGCTGCCTGCGTAGTCGGTATCAGGACTCGGCAGCAGCAGCCATAGCCTTCCTGAATCCCGGTATGGCCCCCTCCAGGGTCTTGTCTGTTACGCAGAACGAGATTCTGAAGTACCCGGGCATCCCGAATCCCATTCCCGGCACTACCAGGACATTGTGCTTCTGAAGCTCTGCCACGAACTCCACGTCATCTTCGATCGGAGCCTTGGGAAACATGTAGAACGCCCCCTGGGGTTTGACGACATCGTATCCCAGCCCAGTGAGCGCGTCGTACATGAAGTCACGCTTGGCCTGGTACTGCGAAATGTCCACCGTAACCGACTGGAGCTTGGCAACTATGTGCTGCATCAGCGCGGGCGCGTTGACGAATCCAAGCGTCCTGTTGCAGAAGATCAGGCCGTCCATGAGCTCGACAGCGTCTGAGTAGTCTGGGTGGACCGCGACGTAGCCGATGCGCTCACCCGGCAGCGCGAGGTCCTTGGAATGCGAAGTGGCGACTATCGAGCGCGAATGGTAATGAAAGACGTGTGGGTACTCGAGGCCGTCATAAAGCAGCCGACGGTACGGCTCGTCGCTCACCAGGAATATCTCGCGGTCGAGCTCCTCCTCCTTCTGTCTGATTACTTCACCAAGACGAGCCAGCACATCTTCAGTGTACAGCGCGCCGGACGGGTTGTTTGGCGAGTTCACAAGCACGACCCGTGTGCGCGGGCCGATAGTGGACTCGAAAGCGTCCATGTCAGGCAGGAAGTTCTCGACCGGCGGCACGACCTTGCACGTCCCCCCATGATTGTCCGCATAGAAGAAATACTCCACGAAGTAAGGCGCGAATATGACCACTTCGTCGCCTGGATCGAGCAGCGTCTTCAGGACCACGTTGAGCGCGCCCCCCGCGCCGCATGACATCATTACGTTGTCGGCGTCGAAGGACAGCCCCGTCTCCTCACTAAGCTGCGCGGCAACCGCCCCACGAGTCTCCGGATACCCGGCGTTGGGCATATACCTGTGCATCCCTGGAGCCGGACCGTCGGCTATGCGCTTCAGCTCCCCAAAGAACTCCTCCGGCGGTTCGATGACAGGATTTCCCAGGGATAGATCGAATACTGCATCCGCGCCGTATTTCTGGCTGAGAGCGATACCCTCTTCGAATATCTTGCGTATCCACGAGCCCTGCTCCATGAACTCATGGATCTTTCTGGCAACGGCCATTGTGTGTCCCCTAACGAGTAGTTCTGCGGCGACTGTATAGCCGCGAAACATGTCTGTCAATCACAGGGAAGCCGTGGCTTTCGATACTGGAGTGGTCCGATAGGCTCTCACTCCTCGAAAGCTTGTCCCCGCGAACGCGGGGATTGCACTTATGCAATTTTCTCATGGAATAGGGATCCTGTATCGATTTAGTCGGAGCCAGCTTGAAGAGCCAAGTGTTCCATCTCCCTCAGGGCTGACTGGGGTAGGTAAACATGGACAGACAAGCTCAAATCCCAACCAACAGGCTCCCTCTCCCTCAGGGAGAAGGTTGGGGTGAGGGTGAAAAGCACGAATACCTACCCCTCTCAGCTCCCTCAGGGTGAGGGTGAAGTCCCCACCTACTAACCTGATACAACCTCTGGAATAGGCAACGTCTTGACACTCTCTCTGGCCGTTGGTTAGGCTAGGGTTTACCCTCCCACAGACGTGGGCCTGTAGCTCAGTGGTAGAGCGATCGGCTCATAACCGATTGGTCGCAGGTTCGATCCCTGCCGGGCCCACCAGACTTGATAAAATCAAGAACTTTCACGTCAAAGCTCGCCTTGGCCCTGTAGTCAGATTCCAAGCCACCCTCCTACCGAAGCCCGTTGCGGGTGTCTCCATCTGCATCCGCGAACACCGGGGCGTGACGCAGGCCAACTTCGGGAAGTAGCGGAGATATTCTTAGCGTAGCTGGCCGCCCCAGTTCAACAGATATGTCCTCTGCGATGCAACACCTGATCAAGCGCCAAGATTAGCCGCGATCCTAAATCCTGTTCTGTTAACCGAGCATGGACTCCACCTGCTTCGCTTCAGAGTCGCTCACAATTCGGAAGACGGTGTACTGGGGAGCATCTTTGGCCCGGCCGCGTACCGCCTTACGACCATTTTTCAGGGTTACTACACTGGGTTCCAGAATCTCGCATCTCCTGCGCAGCGCTAAGCAGTAAGCAGTTAGTCCTTCCATGGGACACCTCCTTCGATCTGTTGGCCTATCCCCTAGCCTTGCCTCCATCCTCTAACAAAGCCGTGAGGTCCATTTTGCTGGGCAGGGTTCTCCTGTCCACCTCGGGCTGAGGTTATAGCAGCGACACCACGGCCCAGGTACTCTTTAATCAACTCGTTAGCCTGGCCAATGGCCTGGTCTAGAGCATTGCGGACAGGTTCTGGTTGGACATGGCTGACTTGAAACCCAGCCACCGCTCCCACGTCCAGGAACCAGGGGAGCATCGCCTGGACATCAGCGAAAGTCGGACAGAGAGTACCCCTCGTTTGAACCGCCGTATAATGCCTCCTCAGGATCCCTCAATCTCAGGCACCTGCAAGGCATCGTACTGTTGTTTACTAACAAATCTAACCAGTTTGGTGCCGTTTTCTTCCCCAGTAACGGCATAGGTATGTCTGCCGTTTTTCTGCACTAGGGTACGTTTCCTGAGGCCGCTCTCTGGTATATCCACTTTTTGCCTGGTCTTCACGTTATAGAACTCCATGTTTCACCTCGCGCATCGATATTCAAGATCTTGCAGATCACTCCAGCCTCGAGAAAGAGCTTGATGGTCCGATATACTGTTGCCCTGCCCACCGAAAGGCAGCTCTTCACTGTGCATCTTGACCGTAAAGCCTTCGTGCTTCCGCTCCAGCAGCTTGGCTATCGCCTTTCCTGGGAGCAGTTGTCCTATATAGCCTCGGCTCTCCAGCGCCGCCATCAGGTTTGACGCGTGGTATTCCAAGTCCCCTACTGACATGAAGTATCGCTACTGATTCCTTATCACTCAGATATGTATTCTCAAAAGGCAGGGTAACGTATCAAGATATGGTTCGGTTGTCAACAGGCTCAAACCCGCGGAACCTGTATCAGTTTAGTCGGTGGACTCCGTATAAGACACCCAACCACCACTGGATTG
>JAAXHZ010000220.1:0-675 GCA_012270625.1 Dehalococcoidia bacterium
CAGGCGACCAAGGAATTGGTCAATGAAATGAATCCCACGTTTCAGGGCTTCGTGGCGGAAGCATGGGAGCACCTCAAGCAGATCGCCCCTCCCAGGGACTGGGAAGCGTCCATTCGGGACATCATCCCTCAGATCCATGCGAACGCGGAAGATCAAGGCGGGATCCTTGGAGCACAAAGCACGAATGTTACGAGCAGCTGCTGCAACTTCACCTATTACACCGAACTCGGTGAATCAGGTTGGGCTGCCGCAGTCACAAAGAGCTCGTGCACAATGGACTTCCTGCGGGCTGATGTCGCTGTAACCAACGACGGCGATATACAAAGCTGTTTCAACTGCAAGTCGGTATTCGCGTACGTCAACGGCCTCTCCTGCGGATACCATGTGGCGCTGGGCTGGCACGAGTGGGGCCACAACCCCTCAGGTGGCGGCAGCTCGAGTGACGAGGGACAAGCCGGGTGTTGAACCATAGCGTAGTGCGAAGACGTTAGGCAGCCTTGGCGCAAAGAAAGTCAAGAGTTGCAACAAGTCACTAGGAGGTGATTGAGATGAAAGGGATACTAGACATACGGATTATCTTCATCGCTGCTGTGCTCGTGGTCGCTATTGCCTGCCAGCAAACTACGGACCCGGCAACGGAACCAAGCAGGGACGCAGAACCCGCTGCGGCGCAGG
>JAAXHZ010000220.1:844-1566 GCA_012270625.1 Dehalococcoidia bacterium
AGCTTACGGGATTTGCACCCCGTGAAGATTGGAGAGAAACTGCGAAGAGTACGATCTCTCAGATGTACGCGCAGGCGAAGATTCAGGGCGGTTTGCGAGGGGTTCCCGTCGCAGGCGTGCAGGACCTCGTCGATCCGGATAAGGGCGCCTCACTGGACGGGACGACTCCCTTCGTGCTGAGCCTTCTCTCACCCGAATACACCGAGGCGTACGAGCTCATACCCGAGGGGTCGCTGATGCGCGAGTACCTGGACATTCGCCTCGGAAGGTTCTCGGAGAGGGGCTGGGAGTCGGTTAAGGCGCAGCCGGACAAGCCGTACCCAACGCCTGCTCCCAAGCTGGATGTCGGAGACGAGTTTGAGCTAGGCCGGGTCCTGAAGAACGCGGGGGATGCTGAGTGGCTTGCGAAAAGACTCCAGTCTCTCGACGCGGACGCGGCGAGGCGATATGAAGCTACCAACGACGTAACGGAACGCCTCGCCATTTTCCGGAAGCTCGTGGAGGTCGACGGGAAAGGACAGGGAGTCGAGGAGATACGTGCGGAGCACGGTGCGCGAATGGCTGGCCTCGACGAGGAGAAGGTAGCCGAATACATCGCACTCATCCGCGTCCGGGCCGCTGAGGAAGAGGCCCTCAGCCGCATGACTCCGAGGCAACAGTACGTCAACCACGTGGAGTCGACGCTGTGTGGAGACATGATGAATCACATCGTCGGGCAGGAC
>JAAXHZ010000221.1 GCA_012270625.1 Dehalococcoidia bacterium
AGCGAGAGCGACGAGAGTCTGACGGACGTCACCAACGACGCTTCCTGCGACGGCGTGGCGGTCTCCATGACGGTTCCGCTGAGGACTGCCAGCTTCTCGCCGACGTCGGATGCCCTCATCAAGCCCATCCTCTCTCCCTACGGCACTGCGTCGGGCTGCGGGACCGATGGGCTGTGGGCGTGCCTGGACGAGGCAGAACCGGACGAAGATGGCTCGATGGTCTACCTGTTTACGAACAGCGCGCTGCGGGTGGGCTTCACCGTGGGGAGCGGGGATGTATCAGGGACATTGACAGGCATACGGTTTGAAGTTGCCTTGAAGGCGCAGTCGGGGACGGTGGAGGCAGACAAGTACAGCTTTGCGGTGTACTCCGGCACGGCAGCGGTGGCGACGGTGAGCGGTCAGGAGGCTGTGGGTACGGAGTGGACTGAGTTGGTGATTGCAGACGCCTCGATAGTGAGCGGGTTGTCGTCAGGGTTGTCGGACGTGGCATTCCAGGTCAACGGGCCGTCGTCGGGTCCTCGGCTGGAGTGGTCGTGGGTGAGGATGGTGGTGGACTACAGGCCGACTGGGCAGTAGCGTTGTGGGATATGGAACTCCACATAGCCGCCGGAAGGGTGAAGCGTTCCCCCTTGCTCTCCTGCAAGGGGATGCTGGTGTAAAGCGACGGAGCCATTCAAACGGCAGCTTGGCTGCTCTATCTGAGCCTCACAGTCCCAGCCACAATTCAAAGATGGTTCTGCCTACCGTCAACTCAGGCCCACCACCGCTTACGGTAGATACCGCCATCTTCGAGATGTCGCTCGGCAGCCTGTCGGCACACCGAGGGCTTGCGATTCCTGTAGCGTGACGCATCGGACAGAGGGACGGCAGGAGCGGCAACTGGGCCTGTTTTGACGATGGACAGAACCATCTTTGAGATGCCCGCTGGGCAGCTTGTAGGTCCAGCCAGCAGCGCTGTCCCGGATTATGGATGGACGGCGTGGGCCATAGCAAGTGTATGCCACGCCTCCACCACATTTGCATTAGCCGTCACTCCCCAAGTCCTCTTCACACAATGTACGGTGTATCGTACAATGCGGTCATGTTCACTATCCTACGAAGCGCGACATTCGACCGATGGCTGACAAGACTGCGGGACCGCCAGGCGGCGAACCGCATCGTCGCCAGGTTGCTGGCAGCCGAAGATGGACATCTCGGGGACGTGAGGTCTGTGGGCGGCGGCGTGTCTGATAATGAGATGAGAACACAGCATGGACCTGGCTATCGGATTT
>JAAXHZ010000222.1 GCA_012270625.1 Dehalococcoidia bacterium
GGCCCGGACCGGGTAGACTATCATCTGATCCGCGACGCCGGTGGGACGCCGATGTTGCTCGGTGAGGACATCGGCCTGGACGCGTTCGCCCAAATCGCCATGGAATTGGTGCTGGACATCGCACCTGACGCCGACTTCTGGTGGAATCCTACGCATATCTCCCTCGTGTCCGATTTGGACATGTCAGATGGGGACGCGTGGGTGAATTTCAACCCCCTCTACGGTGAGTTGAATCCGCTGCTGAACGGGGAAGGGTTCCACCACTTCAAGCCCGGTAATGACGACTACTTCAAGACCGCTCTCAACTACAGGGCCGATCTGCTGCTGAAAGACCTTGTGAGTATACTTCACCCCAATTTGGTCCCGGATCACGAGACGGTGTGGCTGGAGCTCATAACTCCTCCCTCCGAGTAAGAGGGAATCCGGCAATGCCATATGCAGCTAGCGAGGGGGTGCGGATTCACTTCGACGTCGAAGGAGCCGGCCCCCCGCTGGTCCTACTGCACGGGTTTGGAGTGTCAGGAGATGCCTGGCGCACAGGCGGCCACGTCGATGCCCTGAGCGATGAGTTTCAGGTCATCACCATTGACGCTCGCGGGCATGGCAGCAGCGATAAGCCTCACGGTCCGGCCGCGTACGGTTTGCCGGAGAGGGTGCGAGACGTCACATCGGTGCTGGACGCCGTTGGAGTGGAATCGGCGTATATTCTCGGCTACTCACTCGGTGGCATCATGGCCTTCGGGGTCTGCACATATGCGCCGCGGCGTCTCCGCTCGGCCATAGTTCTCGGTGCTCAACCGTACACTGAGAGATTTCCCGCGGACTTCGAGGAGTGGGGGCAGCGTTACATCGATTGCGGCGCGCAGGCCGCCATTGAGCGAAGAGAAGCTGAGTCCGGCCCTCTCAGCTATGAGCAGAGAGCGGAGTTGGAGGTCCGCGACTGGAAGGCTTTGGGCGCTGCCCTTGTCGCTACGAGCAGAATCCAGGGACTGAGTAATGGGATTTCACAGGGCCGGATTCCCTACCTGCTGCTATGCGGGACCGCAGATGAAGACCACGACCTGGCTAGGCAGGCGGCGGCTGAGTTCCCCAACGTCTCCTTTACTTCTCTCGAGGGACTCGATCACCATGAGAGCCGCTCTCGCCTGGACATTCTCATCCCAATAGTCAAGGACTTCTTTGGCTCAGTGATCAACGACGCCACTCGGACAGGATGAGCGCCCCTAATCAATCGACCCCGACTCCCGCCCGGCCCGTGCCTGTTCAGGCATCTGAACAGGGTGAAATTCTGATCGACACGGGCTCTCGCGCGAAGCGTCAACTGGCCACGTTTGTACTGCTTGCGCTTCTGGGCGTAGCTGCAGTCATGGCGTCCCTGAGCTGGTCGTCGGTCAGCATACCGGTTGACCAGGTGCTGACCATCCTGCTTGGAGACGAAGCCGAGAAAAGATCATGGCAGACCATCGTCATGGACATCCGGCTTCCAAGGGTCTTGACCGCCATGCTGGTCGGTACAGCGCTGGGGCTCGCGGGCCTGCAAATGCAGACCGTGTTCAGGAACCCTCTCGCCAGTCCGTTCACCCTGGGAGTGTCGTCCGGAGCCAGCCTTGGCGTGGCGCTGGTGATTCTCTTGAGTCCGACTACCGCAGACATTTTCTCCGGTGTTGGCGCCAGCTTCTTCACCAATCTCGGCACGGTTGCGGGCGCGGCTCTTGGCGCCGCTGGGGTGCTTGCGATTATGCTCGCAGTCGCGTCCAGAGTCGGGGACATGGTAGTAGTGCTGCTGCTTGGAGTCGTGATGGCATCTCTGATAGGCGCCATCGTGACCATCCTCATCTTCTTTGCCAACGAGCAGCAGACCAGGGAGTTCGTGGAGTG
>JAAXHZ010000223.1 GCA_012270625.1 Dehalococcoidia bacterium
CCCGGGCGACGACAGCGCTTCTGACTAGCTCCGCCAGACCTGCCTGTTAGCGATCTCCGAGTCGTACACCTCGAACGCTCGCTCTACGAATTCACGTGGCAGATCGTCTCGGTCCGCGACCTCGGCAAGCTCAAGCAGCCTTGCGTAGGAGGTCGCGACGGGCAGCGTCGATGCGACCGTCGGAGACGCCAGCGCGAATTTGATCGCCCACGTCCCAACGTCGCCTCCGAACTCCCGCAGCCCGTCCTCCAGCGCCTCCCGCCCTCTCCTGTGCCGCTCGAAAGCCTCTTGCCTCATCCTTTGGTTAAGGTTGGCTGTCGCCTCGTCTCCTGCATCGACGTTTTCCAACGCCCCGGACGCGCTCGGATCATACGCGATTATCGCGGTCGTCGTATCTTGTGCTCTCCGTATGAGATTCCGACCGGGCTGCTGCTCTAACATCCCAAAGGTCATCTCAACTGCGGACACATGTCTGTGGTCGATAGCTCCTTCTCCGGTCTCCTCCGACTCTGGGGTGTCGTCCAGCATGACTCCGTAGTACCGCGCCTTGCCTGCCGCCACTAGATCATCCAGCATACCGAACAGCTCGTCGTCGTCGATCACATCCGGGTCTGGATGATGCAGCATAAACAGGTCGATGTAATCGGTATCGAGCCTGCGGAGGCTCTGCTCACACGCATACTGGATGAATCCCGGAGTCCACCTCTGCGACTTACCTCGCTCGCTGGGGTCGATGACAGGCCGGTAGAAGTCGTATCCTGCCTTGGTCGAGATCACTATGTCGTGTCGTCGCCGGCCCAGCGCGCGCGCAAGCACCCTTTCGCCGTACCCTTCAGTGTAAGAGTCGGCTGTGTCGAAGTACGTGAAACCCATGTCGAACGCGCGCGCGAGGAGGTTGACGGTATCCTGCTCTGTGACGTGACCATAGTCGCTGGTTGCCAGCGGTCGCAGGGGCACGCCTATCTCTGAGACGGTAAGCTCGGTGTTGGCTATCTGGCGGTACTTCAAACTTAGAGTCGCTAGCGTCAGGTCAAAGCGGATGGGAAAACAGAACTCGGAATAGCCTCCAGAGGAGAAGCAGACCCTAGACGGCCGTCGCCATCGCTCCCAGCGCAGACCTGACGAGCTCGCACTGTCGCTCGAATTCCGCGTCGTCCATGACAGGCGCTATGGTCCCCAGCGGGACCTCTTGCCCCAGCTCCACCCACGACTTGCATCCTGAGTACTCATCGAGCACTGGCAGCGCCTGAGGCTGTTCCATCTCGAAGACGCGCAGCAGAGCCACGGTTAGCGGCTGCTTCGGACGCCAGTGCAGCCGCTTGTGGGCGTAGTCATCCGTCCAGATGTGGTAGTCGGAGATGGTATCCAGCGCAGACTCGTCTCTGATCTCGAACCTGTCCACGACTTGGCAGAAGTACGCCAGCTCAACCACGCCCGGCGTATCGTCTTCGTCCACGGTCTCTCGCAGCGTCTCGTGATGCTCGGACTTGATAAGCTCGGCCTTCTGATGCAGGTATGTCGGAAACAGCAGGAACTCAGGATGGACCAGCCTGAAGTCACGGTCGTCGTGGTGTATGCCGCCCTTGCGCAGTATCAGCGCCTGCTCACCCTGTCCGAGAGCCTTGACCGCGACCGCCCACTCTTTGAGTGCCATATCTGAAGCATGTGGAAGGATCATATTGAGACCTCTTGCTATGGCTTCGCGCATTTATCGGCTTTCTGGGCCTCTATTACTTCACGATCGTCGGGTGTGAATCGCTTGGTGAGTTCGCTGAATTTATGGCGTCCGCTCATTACAGCAAGCCCTCCTCTCGCAATTCGGTGATGTATTCATCGTACAGGTCATCAGCTATCCGCGCATAGCTGTCATAGAACCGATCGTCACCAGTCTTGTCACCACCTGTCAACAGTATAGCAGTTCGTATGGTTCAATTCTTGCGTCCCCTGCCTATGATGATACAATCACCGCGATTACTATAATCACTTGAAACTAGGGGATAGACATGAGACTAGAAGGCAAGGTAGCGCTGATATCGGGCGGCGCGCGCGGTCAGGGATCGGCCGAAGGCCAGCTATTCGTGGACGAGGGCGCAAAGGTTGTGCTTGCGGACATCTTGGACGTAGAAGGCGAGGCGACGGCCGCGCAGATACGCGAAAACGGTGGCGAGGCCTCCTACGTACATCTCGACGTCGCTAGCGAAGACGACTGGCGAAGCGCCATCGAGTTCACTCTCCAGACCTACGGTCGGCTCGACATCCTCATTAACAACGCGGCGATATACAAGCGCACGCCGATTGTCGATACCGACGTCGAGGAGTGGCGGCAGATCATGGAGATCAACTCCACTGGTGTGTTCCTGGGCACCAAGCACGCCATCCCGGCCATGCAGCGCTCCGGCGGCGGCTCCATCATCAACATATCGTCCACCGCGGGCCTTGTTGGCAGCGGTCGAGGCAGCGCATATGGCGCGTCAAAGGGAAGCGTAAGACTCTTCACTAAGTACACCGCCATCCAGCACGCCTTGGACGGCATTCGCGCCAACTCGCTCCACCCCGGCCCCATAGATACCGAGATGATTGCCGACAACATCTCGACGCCTGAGGGTCGTGCCGAGTCTGAAGCGCGCGTCCCGTTGCGACGGATCGGTACTGTTATGGATGTGGCATACGGCGCGCTGTTCCTGGCATCTGACGAGTCCTCCTACATGACCGGCGCGGAGCTGGTCATCGACGGTGGGGTCACCGCCCGTTAGCGCTGTGGTTCTTCATCAGGTCGATACCCACCAGGGCCGAGCGCGCGTCGAGCAGCTTCGACCCAAGGAACGCTCCAACGACGCGCTTTCACTGCGGTTCAAGACCTTCGCCGCCGAGGAATGCTCGGGCGACTCCGGCTTGAACGTGCTCTCGCCAACCTACGGGGCCTTATCATTGGCCGTCGCATCCAATCCCGATCTGTTGGGTCTTGCTCGCGAGTGCATGGTCGGCCAGCCGATCCCGAATCTCTTCTTCTCAGCCGTCAAGCGTGTGCTTGCCGATTATCCAGACGACGACCTGTCGGAGCGCTATGCGAGATGCGCGAGAGATGGCCGTCCGACCCCCGATCTCGCCCAGGTGTTCGACAGATTCTGCTCTGCGCACGATCAAGAGATACGCGAGCTC
The DNA here is from genome assembly GCA_012270625.1 of Dehalococcoidia bacterium. The sequence continues at coordinate 3,160 of JAAXHZ010000223.1, forward strand.
GTGCGAACACGCCGCGTCCAGACCAACGAGATCAGGCGGTGCTCCTACATGATGCCCGCGTTCGGGGTAATCGCCAATGAAAATCCCGGAAGACATCTCGCCCTGATAGACGTTGGGGCCAGCGCTGGCCTCAACTTGCTGTGGGATAGCTATCGGTACAGCTACTCTGACGGATCGACCTACGGCCCCCCGGACTCCAATGTGCTCATCGAGGCCGAGACCAGAACTCCTATGCCCTCTATTCCCCGACAGTTTCCCCCAATCTCGTTCCGTACTGGGATCGACCTGTCTCCGGTCGATCTGGGAGACGATGAAGAGTACAACTGGATGATGGCTCTCGTATGGCCTGACCACACCGACCGCGCTGAGCTGCTCGCTGCCGCCAGACGAATCTGGCTGGAGGATCCGCCATCAGTCCTTGCCGGTGACGCGGTCGCCCTTCTGCCTGGTGTCTTGACCCGCGTTCCTGCAGACGCCGTACTGTGTGTCTTCCACTGCCATACCCTGAATCAGTTCCCCATCGAGGCCCGCTCCGCGTTCTACGAAGTCCTCATGCGCGAATCCGAGAGTCGCATCGTGTACCACGTCCCGTCCGAGGGAGAGCGCATGTCTGTGGATCGAATCGAGGAGCGACAATCTACTACCATCCTGTCTGCCCGTCGCAACGCCCACGGCAGATGGATCGAATGGGATACGTGAAGTGACCCCGTACACTCTCTCTATCGCAATAGAAGTCAACGGCCATCAGCACGAAATCGAGGTCGATACACGCTGGACTCTGCTCCACGTTCTCCGCGAAGAGCTCGGCTTGACCGGAGCCAAGCGCGGCTGCGACCGCGGGGAGTGTGGGGCTTGCACGGTTCTGTTGGACGATATGCCGATCAACGCCTGTATGATCCTGGCGGCCACGATATCAGGCAGGCATATCCGCACCGTTGAGGGGCTGTCATCCTCAGATTCGCTTCATCCAGTTCAGCAAGCCTTCCTGGAAAACGACGGCGCCCAGTGCGGCTTCTGTACTCCCGGATTCCTGATGAGCGCAACGGCCCTGCTCGAACGAAATCCTAGTCCGACCGACGATGACATCCGCTCCGCCCTCGCCGGAAACATCTGCCGGTGCAACGCCTATGGCCGCATCATAGAGTCTGTCAGGGCTGCGAGGGATGCGCTATGAGTGGCGTCGTTGGAACTTCGGTCCCCCGCCGCGATCTTCCGGGAAAACTCACGGGCGAGGCGAAATATGCCGCCGACGTGCATCTCCCCGGAATGCTGATCGGTAAGATACTCCGCAGTCCACACCCGCGCGCGACAATCCAGTCGGTAGATACGACGGCCGCCCGCGAGCTGTCGGGAGTGCGTGCCGTCGTCACGCCGTTCGATGTACCGGCAGGGCACATAGCTCCCGACGTCTCGATACTCGATACCGAGGTCCGATTTGTAGGCGACGAAGTCGCCGCGGTAGCGGCGGACGACGAGTACATCGCCCAGCAAGCTCTCGACTTGATTGAAGTCGAGTACGCGCCGCTCCCGTTCGTGACCGATCCTCGCGTGGCCATAGAGCGCGCCGCTCCTCCTGTTCACTCGGGCGGCAACCTCGTTGGCGGAGAGCCGATCGTCTTGGAAAGGGGCAGCGTTGAAGAGGGTTTCGCCGAGGCCGATGTAATAGTCGAAGATACCTTCAGCACTCCTGCACACTCCGGCGCTGCGCTCGAACCCCGCGTCGCCGTGGCGTCTTGGGACGGTGAAGACCTTACCGTATGGAAGTCAAGTCGTGGCGTCCACCAGGACCAGCTGCTCCTGTCCCTCGCGCTGGGGATCCCCAGGGAGCGCGTCCGGGTCATCGGAGCCGCGATGGGAGCGGGATACGGCAACAAGGACGAGACACGACTGCCGGTTATAGCCGCGATTCTCGCTCAGCGCGCGGGTCGCCCAGTGAAGATCGAGGCAACCCGCGAGGAGGAGATCATCGCGGGCCGCCACAGGCACGGCACATTCACTACGGTCAGAATGGGCGTCAAGTCGGATGGCGCCGTGACCGCGGTCCACGCGGTCACAATCATGGACACCGGAGCCTATCTGTCGTCCGGTCCCGGAGTTGTCCGCAGGGCAGGGCAGGGTGCGCTGTATCTGTACCGCTGTCCCAACGTCCGCTACGACGGCTACCTCGCGTACACCAACACCCCGTCAGGCGGCTCATACCGCGCCCTCGGCGCGCCCCAGGGACACTTCGCGCTCGAGTTGATCGCGGATCGCGCCGCCCACGCCGTTGGCATGGACCCTGTCGAGTTCCGATTGAAGAACCACGTCGGCCCCGAAGGCCAGCCTGGCGAGCGCACTTCGCCCGCCAACGAGATCGTAGATACACAGCCGCTTGAGGGCGGCATACCTTTTTCGAGCAATGGTCTTCGTGAGTGCATCGAGCGAGGCGCAGAGGCGTTCGGATGGAACGACTATACGCCCGTATCTGAGGGCAGTCTCAAACGGGGTAGGGGAATGGCGATATTCATCTACCGTGGAGGTCCCGGTGGTCGCTCCATCGCTAGGATGCGTCTCCAGCCTGGCGGCACATTCATGCTGGTCTCAGGAGTAATGGACGTTGGCGAGGGAAGTGCGACAGTGCTGACCCAGATCGCCGCAGAGACCCTCGGAGTGACTTACGATCAGGTGAGCGAGACCCTTGGCGACTCGGCAGTCACTCCCGACTCGCCGATAACCGCCGGTTCGACTGTGACCTTCTCCGCCGGACTCGCCGTCAAACAGGCCGCCTCCGACCTTCGCTCACGCATGTTGACCGCCGCGTCAGAGGTGCTTGACCTTCCCGTATCCGATCTCGACGTGGATCGATGGGGTATCAGCTCGCCATCCGGGCGCAGGCTGTCATTTGCTGACCTTGCGGCGCATACCGGGCCTGTCGAGGTCGAAGCCTCAGTCTCGCCCGGCAGTACCGACTATGTCGTCAACTCGTTCGGAGCGCACTTCGCCGAGGTCGAAGTCGATACCGACACCGGAGTCGTCCGCGTTCTCCGCTATGTGGCTGCACATGACTCCGGCCGGATACTCAACCCGCGCCTCGCGGTGAACCAGGTTGAAGGCGGCGTCTCACAGATGCTTGGATTCACCCTCACCGAACAGATGATTACCGACCCCGGCTTAGGGGCCACCCTCAATGGCAGCTTTCTCGAACACAAGAGTCCTACGATCCTCGAGTACCCTGACATCGAGGTCATATTCGCGGACGTCGTTGATCCTGTCGGTCCCTACGGCGCGAAAGCGCTTGGAGAGCCTCCCAGCGTTGGCGTCGCTCCGGCAGTGGTTAATGCGATTCGCGATGCCACCGGCGTTGAAGTTCGAGACCTCCCGGCTACCCCCGACCGAATTTTGAGCCTGTTAGAGGAGCAGGAAGCGGACAGCGCCCAATGAGACCTTTCGAGCTTTTAAGTCCGACCACCCTGGACACGGCTCGCGCCGCGATGGGTCAGCGTCCCGGCGAGACAGCTGTCCTCGCTGGAGGCACCGACATTCTTGGTGAAATCAAGGAGGGGACTACAGCGCCCGCCAGGCTGATAGATATATCGAGACTGGAAGGTCTCGATAGCATCCAGACTTCAGACGATGGCATCTCGATTGGCAGCCTTGTTACTTTGGCTGAAATTGAGGGAAACCACGACATCCAGAGAGGCTATCTCGCCCTGTCTCAGGCAGCTGCTTCGGTTGCTACCCCCCAGATACGGAACGTCGGGACCCTGGGAGGCAATCTCTGCCAGCGGCCTCGATGCTGGTACTATCGCAGCCCGCTGTTCGACTGTCTCAAGAAGGGGGGCGACACCTGCTTCGCGGTTGCCGGACTGAATAAGTACCACGCAATTTTCGGCGGAGACGGCTGCCACATCGTCCACCCTTCGGACACCGCCGTAGCCCTAACTGCCCTGGATGCGTCAGTTGAGGCATACGGCGCTCGGGGCCTGAGACAGATGCCCATATCCGAGTTCTTTGTCGGCCCGGAAGCTAACATGCTGTCTGAGACGGCGTTGCGCCCGGACGAGATCGTGACAAGTATCCTGCTGCCCCCATCGGGGGACTTGCGGAGCGTCTATCTGAAGGCCAAGGAGCGGCAGGCATACGACTTCGCTCTGGTTAGCGTCGCCGCAAGCATGGTGGTTCGGGATGGCTTGGTATCCAGTGCGCGTTTTGCCCTCGGTGGTGTGGCTCCCGTGCCGTATCCTCTGCCCGAGGTCGCTGATGCGATAGTGGGATCTCACACAGCCGATGTGAGGCCACCTGATCTGGGTCGCATCGCCGTTCGTAATGCTCGACCAATGACGGACAACGCTTACAAGGTCAGGCTGTCATCCAACCTCGTCGCGAGAGCTGTTGCGACTCTACTGAATTGACTATCCCCAACATCCTTTGCAATTACGATGTCGTCCGCGCCGTGGCCGAGGCGAAGCGTCCAGGCATCGTCCTAGACTTCGACGGCACCATCTCCGAGATAGCTCCTTCGCCCGAATTGGCTGTCATCCACCCGCGAATCGCGAAAGCGCTGGAAGTTGCGGTTCGAGGATACTCGCTGGTAGCGGTGCTGTCAGGCCGCGCCGCGCGCGATGTCGCTGCCAGGGTCGCGGTTCGCGGCATAACCTACGTCGGCAATCACGGCGCTGAGTCCATTGTGAACGGACATCTGAAGGTATTATCGGCCTCCGCGCCAGCAGGAATTGGTCAAGCTCTTGAGTACATCAGGCGAACGGTTGAAATTCCGGGAATCGTTTACGAAGACAAGCGATTCAGCGCCTCCATACACTACCGCCAGGTCGAAGACGTGAAGACCGCCGAACGTCAGCTTCGACGGGCGATCACACGCGCCCCCGGCTCTGACATGCTCGACACGTTCTGGGGTCGCAGGGTACTGGAGATCAGACCGGCCACGGCCATTACCAAGGGCGATGCCATCGCATATCTAGTCGCCCAGCGCTCACTCGACGCGCTCATATTTGTAGGAGATGACACTACCGACATAGACGGTATGCGCAGGCTCCCTGCCTTGGATGGCGTACACGCGGTCGGAGTTGCGGTCGTCTCACAGGAGACGCCGGAACTCCTGATCGAAGCTGCGAATTACGAGGTAAGCGGCGTTGATGAGGTAGCGGACCTGCTGGACCTACTCATGGAGTTGAGGAAATTGCCAGCGCAGCCTGGCGACCCTCGCTCGGATTAGGACTCACGCCTTCGTCGCCTCGACCCCGGTTATCGCGCTGATCGATGCGATAAAGCTGCCGGCGCCGTAGTACTTGACCTGCCACCTGTGCAAATCACGTCCCTCCATGCCGCGTCCCTTTAGCTGGTAGTACGCGGGGCGCCCAATTGAACCTTGGAGGATCACTACTATACCCATGACGACGGCTACGATCGGCACGATGAGAAACCACGCAAACAGCGTGAGCAGACCCACTATCACCAAGCCAATCCCCACTGCTAGGCGCTTGTGGTCCGATGCCTGCACTTCGGTGATGCTCTCTAGCTCCGTGTACGGAAGCTCGTGAGTGCGCGCGCCGCCCCTGCGCTCGTTGACCAGTATTACTCTCCTGGAGGTAGCGTGATATGGCCCGAAACTCGACACGAGTCGTTCGTTGCTCCCAAGCAGCGGCTCGACGTGGTCAAGAGAGCTGGGCTTTGGAATGTTGAATGTTGAATTGTGAATGGTGAGCCTTTCGAGGAGTGAGATCCCTCCTTCACCTTCACGTGTCCAGCTTTAGCCGGTATAAGCTGGTTTACATGTCCAGCTTCAAGCTGGCTGGTCAGAATATGGCGATGGGATTGACCGGCGATCCAGTCGTATTGTGCAGGCGCAGCGGCCCTATTGAAAGCATGAACTCCCAGCGGTTGCGCTCACGACACGCCTGCGCCAGCTCTTCCAGGTTGGCATTGTCGAGTATCCACATGCCCATTGCCACGATTCCAACTTGATGAATGGGATTGGACATGCTCGGGTATCCTGTGGGCATCACGTCATTGCCCGTGTCGCTGCCCAGCATGGCGATGCTGCGCTCATGGAAAAGCGGCAGACACGCCGCCTGACACGCTGAGGATCCCTCCTCACGAGGGTTCCACGGTCCCTCGGTGTTCCTGCGGTGAAGGTTCCCCGTGCGCACCAGCAGCACGTCGCCCTCTTCGATCTTGAACCCGCAGCGCTCCTCAGCCGCAAGTATGTCTTCGGGCATGACACCCTCGCCGCGCTCCAGCCAATCGACGCCCCGGATCATCGGCGCGTCCACAAGCACGCCCCGCGTAACGACGCCCTCCTTGGCGAGCTCTATGGACTCCACGGTCGCGCCCAGCCCGGTCGCCACCAGGTGAGCGGGCTGGTTGTTGTACATCTTGCCTTCCCAGAAGAAGTGGGCAAGGCTGTCCACGTGCGTTATCGCGTAGCCGTGGAAGATCATCCCGAAAAAGTCAGTGGATCCCTGGGCCGTGCGGGAGGTGACCTTGTCTCCGGTAGCCCAGCCCTCGCCGCTCTCCGTCATAAAGTGAATGGGCGGTATGGGAATATCAGGCGCGGGCTCGAACATCACGGTTCTGGCGCACGACACGGTTGTCCCCTCTTCCACGAGCGAAATCGCTCGCTTGACCTTGTCCGGACCCAGGAAATTCAGCGTGCCCATCTGATCATCGTCTCCCCATCTCCCCCAGTTGGACAGCGAGTCGAAATAGGTCAGAACTTCCTGCTCGGATGGTATGTTGCCGATTGTCATGCTGAATGCCTCTCTGAGATGTTTTGGCAGGCGTCGCCTCCACCCACTGTACGCCTGAATTGTCTGGATTCAACCCTGTGGACGAGTCCACGTCAGTATAGCATCTAACCCAAGCGAACCTCGGAGCCGTGAGGTAACCGTCCCATGTGCGGTGGGGTGGGGTGGGGGGGATGAATATGGGGGAGTCCTGATAGTCTTGGAGTGAACCATCCCCCAAGCAGGACTCCTGCCGATGCCAAGAGTAAGATTCACCGTTCCACAGGTCAAGAGCCATCCCGATACTCGTCCACAAGCATGTCCACACTGCGGCAGCAGCTACCTGCATCGACACGGATCGGTCACAAAGCCGATCACAGACCTCCACGTCAGCGAAGTCACGGTGCACAGATACCGC
>JAAXHZ010000224.1 GCA_012270625.1 Dehalococcoidia bacterium
TTGGGTGTGCTAGTTCCCTGCAAGTCTTCATGGCCGCCAAGCACTGGTTCCTGGCCTGGGACAACAGCGCCAGACTCCACACTCGGCCTCCACAATGCCAGTGCTTTCAGGCAGACCTCAGCTGGTGACTGGTTCATCAGGTCGAACTCGACCATCCGCTTCTCGTCTATCGGGACAGGCCTATGAGTCTCGTAGATTTCCCAGAGCGCGCCGTCAGTGACCGCGAAGTGGTTGGTCCCCTCCATCAGGCAGTAGTTTATTCCCTGTGCGAGAACCGGGTCCCGCAACCGGGTCCCCAGCTTCTTCGCCTCGACCATCATTGTGGGTTTTCCATCACCACCGATCAGCGCGTAGTCTGCCGAGCCACTGCCTGATCTGTACTCCGGTATCACCAAAGCCGGGTCCGACGTATCCCATCCCAACTCCTTCAGCAGCGGATCGATCAGTGCGTAGCGGGTGAGCACCTCGTTCTGGCTGAGGACGTCGCGGTGTGTTTCGATCCGACCTCTGAGCGTTTCGACCAGTTGCAGCAGACTTTCGAGTGGCATATCCAGACTCCCAACCCGACGGATTGGGCGGATTATACCAAATGCCCTTTCTCCACGATGTTTAGCAGGCATTCGAAGCAGCTATCCCAACTAGGCCAGTACAGGTACGTCCGTGAGGGTGATCCCCAGGCGATTGACTCGCTCCTCGGTATCGAAGTGAAAATGTCAACACTGCCAAGTCCCCGACGCACATCCAGAAGCGCGATTTGGGGAAGCTCTCACTTCTCACTCCTCTCCACTCACTCCTCGAAAATTGCGTAAGCGCAATTTTCTCACTGTTGACACGCTCCCCCTTGCGCCCTACCATTGACCGCACTGCTTGAATAACGTCCAAAATTGAACCGGAGGGTAACGGATGGATTTCGCCTATAAGTACTCCGAAGACCAGGAAGAGTTCCGCAAGGAAGTCAGGTCGTGGCTCGAAGAGAACATCCCTGACGACATGAGAGCTCCTGTCGACCGGAACGAACTCACCGATGAGCAGTACGCGTACTGGAGAGACATGCACATGGTCCTGGCCGACAAGGGCTGGCTCTACCCGACCTACCCCAAGGAGTACGGCGGAGGCGGCCTCTCCGGTGAGCACGAGACCATCATCCAGGAGGAGTTCCGACGCGCCCGAGTCGTTCCCGGCTTCACCAACGGACTGGTCTTCCCGACCCTTCTCGTATGGGCCGACGAGCCCCAGAAGGAGAAGTTCCTCAAGCCGCTGCTCAGCGCTGAGAAGATCGCGTTCCAGAACTTCTCGGAGCCCAACGCTGGCTCCGACCTCGCCTCGCTTCAGAGCCGCGCCGTCCGCGACGGCGACGACTTCATCCTTAACGGCCAGAAGATCTGGATCAGCGGCGTCGAGTCGCCTGACTACCTGTTCGGCCCGTTCATGACCGACCCAGACGCGCCCAGACACCGCAATCTCGGCTACTTCATGGTGCCATTCCCAGCAGAGGGCCTCTCCCAGGAGCGCATGAACCTTCTCTCCGGCGATGACCAGAGCGTCTTCTTCTTCGACAACGTCAGGATTCC
>JAAXHZ010000225.1 GCA_012270625.1 Dehalococcoidia bacterium
CGATCCCCGAAGTTCTCTCCGAGCGACGCCAACATCGCATCACGCTTCGCCCGCTGAATGTCGTTGATCTCCTCGATGTGAGAGTCTAGCTGTCCTGTCGAGTACCTATGAACCGCGTACGACGCAAACGAATTCACAGACCCGCCGCTCTTCGCGACCAACGCCCTGTCGAGCACATCAGAAGGCCCAGTGCCGTAACCGATCCGCATCCCAGGCGCGATGATCTTGGAGAAAGAGGCCACGTACATCACGCTGCCGGTCTCGTCGAGAGAGTGGATTGAGGTCGGCGACTCCGGGCCGTCGAGCCTGAGATCGACGTAGCAGTCGTCTTCGAGAATCGGCACCCCGTGACGGTTCGCGATCTCGACCATCGCCTGGCGGCGTTCGAGCGTCATCGTCCACCCCTGTGGGTTCTGATACGTCGGAATAGTGTAGATCAGCTTCGGCTTACGGCCTTGTCCAGTCGCGCGTTCGATCGCCGACTCCAGCGCGTCGGGAAGCATTCCATCCTCATCGGTCTCCACGCCTCGCACGTCCGCGCCGAACCGCCGAAGCTGCCCGAGAGTGCCCGCGTACACGTAGTCCTCAGTCAGTGCTACATCTCCGGGGTCGATTAGGACTTCCAGAAACATGTGAATCGGCTGACCGGAGCCGTCGCCCATTATGATGTCGTCTGGCGATACGTGAATGCCACGCTCCCGCGCCAGTTTGCCCGCAACGAACTCCCTCAACGGTCTGTAGCCCTGCGGATGGGCGTATAAGGCGAGGTCCTCTCCCTCTTCCGAGAGCGCCTGCTGGAGTCCGTTCATAAGTCCGTCGAACGGTATAGACTTGGGGTCAGGATAAGCGACCGCAAAGTCGTACTTGCCGCGCTTGACCGAGGCGGCGCGTGGCCGACCTTCCGGCGCGTGCTTTGAGTACAGACCTTCGAAGCTGAACTTGCTCTGTTCGGGCATGAAATTCTCTCCTTGTGGGCGTCTTGCCTCAGACACATGGGGGCGATTGCGCCCGCGTAATTTTACATGGTGAGGATAGGGATGTCATTTCCGAACTCCCCTCTGAGCCAACGACAAAACAGGAAAGACCGTCCTGAAGTGGAACCTAGCTCCGCTCCCCGAACAGATCATCCACTGCCATCTCGAACTCCTCCAACATGGGTGACGTCAGTGTGTCGCCGCTGGCGTATGTCTCCACGATCTCGAGTACGCCATCCCGCAGAAGCATCACCCAAACGATCCCATTCGCTGGATCAGCCAGCCAGTACTCCTTCACTCCGTGTTTGGCATAGAGGTCGCGCTTGGCCTGCCAATCACGCTTGGCAGTTGATGGGGATAGGATTTCGACGACAAGGTCGGGCGCGCCCTGAACGTTGGCTTCCATGATGATGTGCCGGCGCTCCTTGGAGATGAACAGTACGTCGGGCTGCACTACTTCCGTGTCCGACAGCACAACGTCGGTCGGAGCGAGAAACACTTCTCCCAGCTCATGCTGGTCCACGAAGATCGTTATCTGTACTCCTAACTTTCTGTTGCTCCTTTGGTGCGAGATGTTCGGCGCCGGGACCAAAATCAACTCTCCATTGATGAGTTCGTAACGCTCGTCGTCAGGCGTGTTCGCATAGTCTTGGTACGTGAGTTTGGCTTCGGTGACCATGCGACTCCTCCTACTTCTTGGACACTCAGACTGCCAAGAGGTGGCTTTCAACAATCATCCCATGTGTCGCTATGCGTTCTCGAACAGCCCCTCTCGCTCGAACACGCCCGCCAGAATCTCTATGCCCTCGGCGATCTCGTCCGTGCTGTGGTAGCTGTACGTCAACCGCATGTAGTTGTTCGGAGACCGAGTCGCCCTGTACACGGCGCCGGGATTGTACTTGACCCCGGCCTCGACCGCCTTCTCCAACGTGTTCCAGGTGTCGGCGCCCTCTGGCAGGCGGCCCCACAGCATCATGCCCCCGTGTGGGCTGCTCCACTCACAGCTCGGAGGGAAATGCTCACCAAGAGCCGCCAGCATGGCGTCGCGCTTGGCGCCCAGAGATCGGGCCACGGCCTCGATGTACTCGTCCCCGTTCTGTCTCAGGTACTCGTACACTGCCATCGACGTTAGGTGACTGGGCGATGCCCCAAACCTCAGCTTCCCGACTACGTCTTTCACTGGATCAGGGACCACGCCGAACCCAAGCCTTAGTCCGCAGCCCAACAGCTTGGTGTACGCGGAAACGTGCGAGACGACGCTCTGGTCGTCCATTCCGTACATAGACTGCGGCAGCGGGTCGCCGTCAATTCTGAAGTCCGCGTAGGACTCGTTCTCAAGAATCGGGATGCCATACGTCTGAGAGATCTCCACCATGTGCTTCCGCCGCTCAGCGCTCAGCGTCATCCCCATGGGGTTCTGGTACACGCTGATAGTGTAGATCAGCTTTGGATGCGTGCCCTTGGACACCAGGTCTTTGACGGTCTCTTCGAGCGCGTCGGTGTCCATGCCGTTGGCGTCGGTTCGGATGTGAACCACGTTGGCGCGCTTGCCCAGCAGCATTCCGAGTGTGCCGGAGTAGCAGAACTCCTCCACCAGCACAGTATCTCCGGCGTCAATGAAGGCGTCGAGGATCGTGCCCACAGCCCCTCCCGCGCCCGCGCTGAGGAAGATGTTGTCCACCGGCACGTCCATGCCCCGGTTGTTGTGCAGCGCCTCCGCGATGTACTCCCGCAGTCCGACGTGTCCCTGCGGAGGCGGATACTTCGCAAGCTCGACTCCCTCTCGGGGCATTATGTCAGCCAGCGCGTCCACGAACCCCTCGACCGGCATCGTGTCACGGTCGGTATAGGTCACCGAGAAAGTAAACCTCGTGTCCTCTGTCTGGCCGGGCGGTCCCTCGACCTCCGCGGGCATGTTCTTCGTAAATAGGTTTGTGTAGTCCACGCGCGCTCCTAGCATCCCCAGAATGTGATCCGGGACTTATCCCAACGGCAGCGTCACACGCTCGCCGGTCTGCATACTGATCGTTACCGCGTCTGTGAATTCCATGTATCGAACGCCATCGAAGAAGTTGGTGTGAGTGACCGGCTCGATCCCGCGGATTGCGTTGATGAACTCCTCCTCGACCCGCCAGTCGCCCTGCTTCTCTACAGGGATGTCTATCTCAGAGAGCTCACTGTCTCCGCGGCGTCCGCCCCTGACCGTCATGGAAGCCGAATCGACGTGCACCGTACCCTCAGATCCAAAGATCCACACACCGTCGGCGGGCGCCAGACCCGTTACGGTGCTGAGCCGCAATCGCGCCACCGGCCCGGACGCGAACTCTATCAGTATCTCCACGTGGTCCGGGATGGTGATGTAGGCGAGACTGCCGTCCCACCCCTTCCGGCGCTTGACGTTGACTCGACCAACGGCTGAAACGGCTGCGGCCGGCCCAAACCAGCGCATGATCGCCTCGTACCAGATGCCCATCTGCATAATGTTGTTGCCGGATAGGTCCCGGTTGTGCCTCCAGTGGAGTTCGGAATCGTAGTCAGCGAAGCCGCCCTGGTGCACTGTAATGTCCGCGGATAGCACGTCTCCGAAGTATCCCTCGGAGATCATGTCCTTGATCGTGTTGTCTATCTTGAGCGTGTGCGGAGCCGGTACGATCTGCGTGAC
>JAAXHZ010000226.1 GCA_012270625.1 Dehalococcoidia bacterium
GATCCATGGCCTACGGCCTCAGTCTTATAGTTGTCGGTGTCTGTCAGCATGGCTTCTGAGGTGTTCTGTTCTTTCTATACTGCACTCGCATTCGTCCCGGGCGGTCTGCGTGCAAGTATATCACCGCGCCTATTGGCACGCCGCGTTTTACATAGCGCTGTGGTGGCTGTAATATGTACTGAAGCGGCTGAGAGAGAACCTCGAGTGTACATCGCCTCTCAGTCGTTTTGGTTATGCGGAGCTTTACCATGATTCAGCGCCAACAGTACCTTACCCCTGAAGGTCGCGACCAACTTCAAGAGGAGCTTGATGAGCTTCGTATGGTTCGGCGCCCCGACGTCGCCGCTCGAATCCATCAGGCGACTGAGGGTGGGGGCACTGTGGATAACGCTGAGTACGAGGAAGTAAAGAACGAGCAGGCGTTCGTAGAGGGCCGAATCAGGGATCTCGAGGAGATACTTACCAACGCTGTCGTGGCTGAGAGAAGTCCCGACTCCGAGGACCAGGTTCAGTTTGGCTCCGCGGTCACAGTCAAGGCTCAGGATGGCAGGAACAGACACTATCAGCTTGTTGGCACCGCTGAAGCACGCCCGCTCGAAGGCAAGATCTCGAACGAGTCGCCAGTAGGTCGGAAGCTGCTGGGCCAGCGGGTGGGCGACGTTGTGGATGTACAAACCCCCTCGGGTGTCCAGACGCTCACTATCGTCGCGATAGAGTAGAAGGCCGCAAATAGCCTAAAATTACCGGACGTCCGGACACCGAGTAGTGGCTTGCACACTCGACCAGTGGAGGACAGATTGACATGCCGCTTCCCTCTGACGAGCTGGTGCGAGTCCGCCTGGAGAAGACCGAAAACCTCAGAAACAGGGGCATAGACCCCTATCCTCGTTCTTATGAACGCACTCATACGGCGATGGACGCCGTCCGGCAGTTTGAGTCGGCCGAGTTTTCCGGCGACCGAGAATTCGACCTCGATCGGGTGTCGATCGGCGGCAGGATAACCAGAATGCGCGGAATGGGCAGGGTGACGTTCTGTGACGTCCTCGATGGCTCCGGCAGTATCCAGACAATGTTCAGGAGCAATGTCCTGGGAGACGAATACGCTACGCTGCGCGACATGGACATCGGTGACTGGATTGGTGTGACCGGCCAGATGATTCGCACTCGCACTGGCGAAGTCACGGTTCAGGCCAGTGAATTTACAGTTCTGTGCAAGTCTCTTCGTCCCCTGCCGGAGAAGTGGCACGGCCTGACAGACACGGAGATCCGCTACCGACAGCGCTATTTGGACCTGATCTCCAACCCTGAGGCGCGTCGCATTGCGATTATGCGCAGTCGCATGGTCAGCGCTATCCGACGCTTCATGGACAGACGCGGCTTTATGGAGGTCGAGACGCCGGTGCTGGTGCCGGTCGCGGCCGGCGGTATGGCTCATCCTTTCGAGACCCATCACAACGCCCTGAGTCGCGACCTCTTTTTGAGAATTGCCACGGAGCTGCACCTGAAGCGGCTAATCGTCGGCGGCCTCGAGAAGGTGTACGAAATCGGGCGTATCTTCAGAAACGAAGGAATTGACGCGAACCACAACCCTGAATTCACCACGATGGAGTCCTACGAGGCCTTCGCCGACTACAACGACGTCATGGCTCTCGTAGAGGATCTTGTGAGCACCGTCGCTAACGAAGTGGCGGGAAGCAGCGCCGTTAGTTACGGCGACCAGACGATCGACTTTTCGCCCCCCTGGCCGCGTGTGAAGCTGGTGGAGAAGATCGAGGAACACACTGGCATAGACATCCTCAAGCACCAGACTGTTGACAGTCTGAAGGACGCAATGGCAGGGATGGGGATAGCCACTGAGAACCAGGTTAGCTGGGCTGGACTCGTGGACAAGCTCATCTCGTCTTCTGTGGAGCCGAGGATAGTACAGCCGACGTTCCTGATTGACTACCCGGTGCAGGTTTCGCCACTTGCCAAGCGGACTGGCGACGATCCGCGACTGGTCGAACGGTTCGAGGCTTTCGCGGCGGGGATGGAGATCGCGAACGCATTCACCGAGCTGAACGACCCGGTCGATCAGCGCGCTCGATTCGAGGAGCAGGAAGAGCTGCGAGCTGAGCTTCCCCAAGAGGAATGGGACAGGCTTGACGAGGACTTCCTCATAGCAATCGAGTATGGGATGCCACCGACCGGCGGACTAGGAATGGGCATGGACAGGCTGGCGATGCTGCTGTGCGGCCAGCGCACGATTCGTGAGGTTGTGCTGTTTCCTCAGATGAGGACGTAGCGGCTCCAGTCCTGTCAGTTACTTGAGACAGTGTATGTCCGGGGGGTATATGACAGCCTCGCGGTCCTTGGTTCACCATCGATACAGCCCGTTCGAGTTGTTAGATGCCCCGTCTTTGATGCTAGAATTTCGGCATATGGCGTTGCCTCTGACAATGACGTGAAGTTAGGAAGCCTACCATAGATGACTGACCAAGTAAGAGTACGATTCGCACCCAGCCCGACTGGTAATCCCCATATTGGAAATGTCAGGACTGCGATCTTTGCCTGGCTATTCGCTCGGAAGCACGACGGGGCGTTCATGATCCGTGTGGAGGACACTGACCAGGGCCGCCGTACTGAAGGCGCAGTCGAGGCCATGCTCGACTCTCTTAGATGGGTTGGACTGGACTGGGATGAGGGACCTGACATCGGTGGCCCCGTTGCTCCCTATGTGCAGTCCGAGCGTCTGGGTCTCTATCATGAGATAGCCGACCGCCTGGTGGATACGGGACACGCTTATCGATGCTGCTGCACACCTGAGCGCCTCGATCGAATCAGGCGGGAACAGGAGGCGTCTGGCGCCGACACGATCGGCTATGATCGTCACTGCTTAAGTCTGCCCGCAAGTGAATTGGAGCGTCTCGAATCAGAGGGCAGAAGGCCCGTCATTCGCTTCAAGATGCCCGATGAAGGCGTTTCGACCCTCGATGATATCGTCTTTGGCCATCTGGAATTCGACAATAGGTTGTACGATGACTTCGTCGCCGTAAAGTCGGACGGGTTCCCGACTTACCACCTAGCCTCGGTGGTGGACGACCATCACATGGGCATCAGCCACGTCATGCGCGCCAAGGAGTGGCTCCCGAGTGTTCCTCGCCACGTCCAGCTCTACGCGGCGCTGGGATGGAACATGCCGGAGTTTGCGCACCTCCCGGTGATCCTGGCCCCGGACCGGACGAAGCTGAGCAAGCGTCACGGCGCGGCTTCAGTCATGGACTACCGTGACATGGGCTTCCTCCCTGAAGCGCTGATGAACTATCTGGCGCTTCTTGGGTGGTCGCTTGATGACAAGTCTGAGTTCTTCACCACGGACGAGCTAATCGCTAGCTTCGACCTTCGTCGAGTGTCGAGGTCTGACGCTGTGTTCGACTTCGATAAGCTCATCTGGCTCAACGGACAGCACATAAGAAACTCGCCTGATGACAGGATCGGGACGGCGCTCACCCGATTCTGGACGGAGTCGCCGCCTGACTTCGACGTCCAGCCCGAGCCTGACTGTGTGGCAAGCGTAGTCCCACTTGTTAGAGAACGTCTCAAGACCCTCGAAGATGCAGCTCCACTGGTGAAGTTTGTCTTCTCAAACGAAATAGCGGTAGATCGCGATCAGATTGTTCAGAGGGGTATGGATGTCGAAGGCACTCGTCTGATACTGGAATCCGCGTACCAAGGCCTCTCGGAAATCGAGAGATTCGAGACGGAGTCAATCGAGGGTCTGCTGAGACCGATGGCCGCCGATCTTGGTGTCAAGGTGGGTCAACTTCTAGGAACTCTAAGGGTTGCCACCACTGGCCAGAAAGTATCGCCACCCATATTCGAATCGTTGGAAGTGCTCGGACGCGAACGATCCCTGGAGTCCATTAAGAAAGCAGCGTCGCTGCTTTAAGCTACCCCTGCTAGGTTGGAAAAATGACTATGAAATCCAGACTGGATGACGATCTCAAGCAGGCGATGCGTGACAGAGACACGGTGCGGCGAGACGTTATTCGCTACCTGCGGTCCGAGATCAGGAATCAGGAAATACGCGTTCAGAAAGACCTCGATGACGAAGGTGTCGTGCAGGTGCTTTCAAGACAGGCCCAGCAGCGTCGCGACAGCATCGAGGCGTTCGCCGAGGCCAAGCGCGCCGACCTGGTCGAGAAGGAGCAGGCCGAGCTCGCGATCATCATGGGATACCTTCCGCAGCAGATGACGCGGGACGAAATCGCTGAGATGGTTCAACAGGTCGTGGCCGAGGTCGGGGCTACGGGTCCAGGCGACATGGGTAAGGTGATGTCACAGATCATGCCACGGGTTCGGGGTCGAGCCGAAGGTCGAGAGGTCAGCTCCATAGTCATGGAGACGCTCAGGAGTTTGTGAGATGGAGTTCGGCGTCATCGTCTTTCCTGGTACTTGGAGCGACGGTGACTGTTTTACCGCAGTTACCGACAACCTTGGCGAGCGGGCGCGCTACCTATGGCACAAGGACACGGACGTGTCCGGGATCGACTGCCTGATCGTTCCGGGAGGCTTTTCATACGGTGACTATCTTAGGGCTGGCGCCATCGCCAGGTTCTCACCCATTATGAAGTCTGTTGAAGAGTTTGCGGCGCGTGGCGGCCTCGTGATCGGTATCTGCAACGGCTTTCAGATTCTATGCGAGGCAGGCCTTCTCCCTGGTGTGCTGATGCGTAACGACCACCTCCAGTTCCGCTGCCAGTGGGTCAACCTACGTATCGAGACCTCTGATACCTCGTTTACTAACATGTGCAGCGAAGGAGATGTCCTGGCTGTTCCCATCTCCCATGGCGAGGGCAACTACTTCGTCGATGATGCGACCTTGGAAGCGATCGAGTCCAACGGTCAGGTTGTCTTCAGGTACTGCGACGCATCCGGCAGTGTCACGCCCGAAGCAAATCCGAATGGGTCGCTTCGCAACATAGCGGGCGTGACCAACGCTGAAGGCAACGTGCTCGGGATGATGCCCCATCCTGAGAGGTGCTGTGACCCACTGATGGGTGGAACTGACGGTCTGGCGATCTTTCGATCTTTAGTAGAAGCAGGCCTCGCTACCCGTACTGCTGCCGGATGACCGCCAAAGGTGGATCAACCCACATCGGATCAGGCCGAGGTTAGATCCAATATGCCCGTCTCTCAGGATATCCTCGACCAGCTAGCCATCTCTGATGGCGAATATGAAGCCATCGTAGAGCGCTTGGGCAGGGAGCCGAATCACCTGGAGATAGGTCTATTCGGTTCGATGTGGAGCGAACACTGCGGCTACAAACACTCGAAGCCGCTCCTGCGCTTGTTCGACACGGTTAACGAACGTCTCCTGGTCTCTCCCGGCAGCGAAAATGCGGGGGTCGTGGACATCGGCGCCGGCCTGGCTGTCGTCATGAAGGTCGAGTCACACAACCACCCATCCGCAATAGAGCCCTACGAAGGCGCCGCGACCGGAGTTGGAGGCATAGTCAGGGACATCTTCGCAATGGGAGCGCGCCCCATAGCTCTTCTCAACTCCCTGCGATTCGGTCCGCTGTCCGAGCCTCGCAACCGTTACCTCTTCACTGGCGTTGTATCAGGTATATCGGGATACGGCAACTGCATAGGGGTACCGGACGTCGGCGGTGAGGTCCAGTTCTCCCCCAGCTACTCTGGGAATCCACTCGTCAACGCGATGTGTGTCGGTATCCTGCGGCACGAAGAGCTGCGCAGAGCTACGGCTGGGTCTCCCGGCAGCCTGCTGATGCTGGTTGGAGCCGATACCGGACGCGATGGTATCCACGGCGCCTCTGGTCTTGCCTCTCGAACATTCGAAGAAGAGAGGGAGCTGCGGCCGACGGTACAGGTCGGAAATCCGTTCTTGGAAAAAGTGTTGATCGAAGCATGTCTTGAAGCCGCCGACTCCGACGCGGTTGTGGGGGTTCAGGACCTCGGAGCCGCTGGCCTCACGAGCGCAAGTGTGGAGTGCGCCAGCAATGCCGGCGTTGGAATTCGTATCGACATTGACGCGGTTCCGCGCCGTGAGTCGGGCATGACTCCCTACGAGGTAATGCTGAGTGAGTCGCAGGAGCGCATGCTCATCGTCGTAAAACGAGGCCGTGAAGCTGAGGTCAAGGCCATTTTCGACCGATGGGACCTGCGCTCAGACGTGATTGGTGAGGTCGTGGACGACGGCTTGGCATC
>JAAXHZ010000227.1 GCA_012270625.1 Dehalococcoidia bacterium
GTTCGCCCAAGCGCGGGACGCCGAGAATGCCGCCGAGGAGCTTCTGGTGGACGACGGCTGGAAGGTCGTGGAGATGGAGCCGGAGACCGTCGCGGTCAACGGGAATGGACACCATGACGACATCGAGCCGACGGTCGAGTTGGTGTTGGGCAGCGACATGCCCGCTAACGGGACAGGCAACGACCACAACCATCACGATGAGGTCCCAGAGCCGCAGCAGGCGCTGTTTTCCTGGGCCGAGTTCATGGCCGAGGAGCCGGTCAAGCCGAAGCGACACAAGAGCAAGCCCCGGCCCGCGAGCATTTCCATGTTCGAGTGGGCGCTGGAGCAGGAGCGGGAGAAGGAGCCGGTCGGCGCTGGACGCTAGACCGCAGGACGAGGGGGGAGGTCATCAAACGTGATGGTGACCTCCCCCATGCTCGTGTATGTGGCCTCTTTTGCGTTTCCGGCAGGACGCCTTCCAGAGCTATGTATGGGCCTGCTCTCTCGTTTGCCCTGTAAGTTTCACCTAATCGCGTAGATCAGCCAGGAACTCTGACGCTGGCTCGACACCGGTCACGAGAAGGTAGTCTCGGGCGCGAGTGCAGGAGACGTAGAGGAGATGTCGTTCGGTATTGTAGACATCCTCAAGGTCGGAGTCATCGGTAACTGATTCGATCCGCTTCTGGAGTGGAATGACTTCATCGTCGCAGGCCATGACAACAACAGCGCGAAACTCCAATCCTTTTGCTAAGTGCATAGTGCTGACCGAGACGTATCCTTCAGTTGTCTGAACATTATCGTCAAGGACTGTGAACCGTAGACCGGCGTTCTCAACAGCAGTGGTGGCCCGGTCAATCTGATCGGCCGACCTGACGAAAACGCTAATCTCCTGAGACTCCAAGTCCCTTCCGATCAGGTCGGTGAGCCAATTGGCAACAGTCTCGGATTCTTCGGCAATGGATTGGGAGATCCCTATGGACGGCTCGGGGCCGTTGAATACTGAAATCGTGCCTGAGCGCTCTTCCGTGTTGCCGTCAATGTCGGACATCTCCGCGCCCAGAAGAAGGTCTGACCGCTTCCTGATCTGATGTGAGGTCCGGTAGTTGACCTTCAAAGTGTGTGAGCGACCACGTATCTCCACCCCCAACGCTTCCCACGAGAACGGTTGCTGGAAGATGCGCTGGCCCAGGTCTCCGGCGAAGAACAGTCCATTGACCCGATTCGCTCCCAAGGCTGCCAGGAAGCGAAGCTGGGCTACACTGATGTCTTGCGCTTCGTCCACGACGATGAAGTCGAAGGGCGATCTTTGGCGCTCGCCGAATTTAGATGCAAGCTTCCCGAACATCTCCGAACGTGTGGTTAGATTGCGCTCATTGAGTCCTGACCGCACGTGCTTGAAGATCGGCCAAAGAACCCGGCGTTGACTCTCGGGGAGCTGCCGCCTTCGACCGAGACGACGGACATCGCGATAGGCTTCCCAAGTATCCAACTGCCATGCATCAACAACCTGCTTCCATTCTGTCAGCGCGAACCCAGTAGTGAACTTGCTGCGCTCGGTGTTGTTAACCGCCTCCTCAATCAGTGCGCGGATCTGCGTGTCAGAAGCGAAGGATGGCCTGCCCAAGTTGAACTCGAACAGTCTCTCCGCAAGGGCATTGATGGTGTACACCTCCACCCGTTCTGCGAGCCGGGGCTCTGAGGTCACGAGTATTCGTAGCCGGTCGCGCAACGCATTGGCAAGAGTCTCCGAGAATGCCGTCAGCAGCACCCTAGCGTTGGGGTTCGTGCGAGCCAGATGAACCGCGCGGTGTAGTGCAACGATGGTCTTCCCTGTACCGGCCGACCCCGACACTCTGGCGGGGCCGGTGTACTCTCGTTCCACAATCGAGCGCTGAGCAGGATGTAGAAAGATAGACCACCTGGCCCAGGGATAGTCCAACGCCTGAGCAAGCTCCTCTATGTCCCTCATGACCCTGAAGCGTCTCATCGCGTCTGGGTGGTCGAACGGGTCGGCTCCTGCGGGAACAGGAAGGGCGGGCTGTGGGGTTCCACCAGCAGCGATCTGTAACAAGGCTTCTCCAGCCTCTTCGGGAAGATGGCTGGCGATTTCCAGCAGAGCGTCTTCATCCGCGTCGCGCACACTGCCCAACCACTCGACTGGAACGCCGTAACTCAGCAGCTGTTCATCCGGCATCCCAGCAGCCGGCCGAGGCTTCGGTGGCGCGGGGCGCTCCGCTTCGACATAGACTGGAACCTCAATCTCCCTGACCGTCTCGTGCAATTTGATGATCTGCATCGCACCTGTCCGGGGATGGGCCTCCATCCTGCGGGCATGCGCCCACCTGTACGCCTTATCGTGATGGTCCACGTAGCGTAGTGTCATGCTACCGCTAGACTGGTGGACGATGATGCGGATGTCCTGATTCACGCGAGCGGATCGAAAGTTGCGGTCAGTGGCTCCCTCAATTCGGTGCATCCTAAGACCGGGACGCGTGGGATCAGTTTGTAGGTCGAACACTGTCGTCTTGACTGCCGTCTGGTCCGCAGAGCTCAGCCCATCTAGGCTGGCTGTAAACGTTGTGGCGATTCTGAATTGCATCAATCGACGCGGAACACCTTCAACACCTCGTCTCCGAGGTGGTTGATGACCTTGACGGCGATGCGGTGAGAGTTGGGCTTGTCAAATGGGCGAGAGATATCGCTGTGCAGTGTCGCCCAAGCGTCCATGTTGATGTCGGCCTTGAGCGTGGTCTTGAGGGACTTGTACGGGTCATTGGCTCCGAGGAAGTAGGCGTGGCGCACGAAGAACGCCTCTTCGTTGTAGTCTGTGTCGATGAACCAACAGGCGACGCCTTCTGGTCCGTCGCTGCGCACCTCCCCAGTGTTAGGGTGGAACACGTCCACGCCGTTGACCTTGACCTGAATCTGGTCGTCGTCCGCGTCGATGACGTCGATGTCTGGCTCTCCGAAGATGACGAACAGGTTACCCTTACCGGTGTTCTTCAGGTCGTCGGCCATGTGGAGGTCGGCGTTCATTCGGGCCTTCAGCACCGGGACTCGACCAAGGCTCTCGAACTCCGTGGTATGCGCTTCGTAGTTGAAGGCGCAAGCTATCAGCACGTCGAACCCGCCGTCAGCGGCCTCGCGCGCCGCCTCTACGAGATCCGGGCGAGATACGGTGCCAAACTCCGGTCCGACGAAGATGGCGGCACGGCACCCGATGCCGTCCCCCTCACTGCCTTCCACGTAGACTCCCTCGGCGCAAACCAATCTGCCCGGCCACGGGGTGACGGACGTGAACTCTATCCTGTCATCCCTGTGGGCCTGCTGGACGCCTGAGGTCTTCAGGTTGTCAAGAATGACCTGGGCGAAGTCGTACTCGCTCCCGTAACCGTTGGTTGACTCTGCGATGACATCGCCGTTCTCGTCCACATCCATGACCCGGTGCGGCGAGATACTCTCGACGGTGAACGGCCCGGCGACCCGAACCTTGGACCCGTCCTTGAATGGTTTGTCGTACAGATACTCATATTCGGCGTTGGCGGCGATGGAGGAGTCAATCTCCTTCTGGCGGGCGATGCGCTGCTCCCACCACTGGACGTGGAGGCGGACCGCTTCCTCCGGCCAGGTCTCCTCAGCGTCGCGGGGAATCTCCCACTCGTTCCAAGACTCGCCGAGGACACTGTTCAATTCCCCTCGCAGCGACTCTAGTTCCTGCTGGGCATCCTCCCAGATGACGTCTATCTCTGTGTTGTTGGCGATGGCCCGTAACGTGATGTGAGGCACCCGCTTGTAGACGAATCCCTGGCGTACATTGCCATAGGTCGGAGACTCCACAGCTGTCCTTCGCTCGACCTCCGCCTGCTTGATCTGCCCCTCCGGGCTGTCGGCGAGGAGGTAGTATGGGTAGCGAGCGCCCATGACGCGGGCGCGGGCCAGCGCGAGGGCCACGCGAGATGTGTCGATCGTGACCCAGCGCCGGCCCCACTGCTCGGCGACGTAGGCGGTGGTGCCCGCTCCACAAGTGGGATCAAGAACTAAGTCTCCAGGGTCTGTGGTCATCAGGATGCAGCGCTCTATTACCTTGGGAAGTGTTTGAACTACGTACAACTTGTCGGCCGCATATCCAGCTACGCCTGTGTCGTTCCAGTTGTTTGTGAACGGCACTATTGGAAAATCATCAAGGAACCGGAGATAAGCCGGGGTCTGTCCCTGATACCCTAGTGGTTCAACACCCTAGTATT
>JAAXHZ010000228.1 GCA_012270625.1 Dehalococcoidia bacterium
TTCCATGACGGGGACGTACAGACCACGGACGACGTTCTCGCGTCAATCGCCCGGTATGAACAGCGTCAGCCCGTGGGGATCAGCATTCGCCAGCTTGGCGAGCCGAGCTACAAGAAGATCGACGACGTCACGTTCCAGATGGACATGGGCAAGACCTTCGGGCTGGTGCCGTTCTTCTGGGGAACTTGGGGCACTGTCTATGTCTTCAAGGAAGAAGTAGCTAGCGCCACTCTGCCCGACGTAGCGATTGAGGCGGAGCAGACGATAGGATCAGGACCCTTCAAGTTCGTGAGCTGGGAGCCTGGAAACCGGCTAGTTATGGAACGCCACGAGGACTACATGCCTCGAAGTGATCCTAAGGATGGCGCGTCTGGAAGCAAGGAAGCGTTCCTGGATCGAATAGTCATGGCCGAGGTGCCTGATCAGGCCACTCGCGTCGCCGCTCTGCTAACGCAGCAGGCGGACTTCTCCGAGGGAATCGCGGGCGACCTGCTCGCCACCCTGGAGGACAGCCCCACCGTGCAGGTCGATACGATAAGCCCGTGGGCGTCGCCCTGGCTGGTGTTCAACCACCTGCACCCTCCGTTCAACGACCAGCGCGCCAGACTTGCGGTGCAGGCCGTAGTGAACCGTGAGGAGTACATGCGAGCCGGCTACGGACCGGAGTTCCTGTGGGAGACCTGCGCCGCGCTGTTCATGTGCGGAGGCCCCCTGGCCAGTGAAGCCGGAAGCGACATCTACTATGCCGAGCCCGATGTGGAGCGCGGGAAGCAGCTCTGGCAGGAGTATGTCAGCGAGACTGGATTCGACGACCCAGTAATCGTGCTTGCCGCGACCGACTATCCCGACTTCTTCGCGTCCGGTCTTATAACCAAGCGAAACCTGGAGTCGATCGGCGCAAAGGTAGAGATGCCTTCGATGGACTGGGCGGCAGTCGTCGCGCGCCGGGCAGAGAAATCACTGCCTGACGAGGGTGGATGGAACATCTTCCACACTTGGGGAGGAACGTTCGACCCGATCACCGCGGTCGGGCTGAGCGGCAACTGGTTCGGCTGGCCACAGAACGAGACGATCCAAGGTCTGATCGAGGAGTTCCCCCTGGCAGGCACGCTGGCGGAGCAGCAGCGAATCGCTGACGCGATCCAGCAGGAGAACTACGAAAACCCGAACTACCTCACTATGGGACAGTTCAACTTCCTGGTTGCACGGCAGGACTACGTGAAGGGCTACGAGCCACACCGTCTGCTCCACTTCTGGGGTGTTTGGCTGGACAAGTAGGAACGGTATCGCGGGTTCCTTGGCCGATAGTAGGTCGGGAAGAATCGCGAAACACAACGGGCCGGACCACATGGTCCGGCCCTAGTCAATAACCGCAGACTATCGCTAAGAGAACCCCAGATGCTCCAATATGTCATCCAGCGTATTCTCGCCACGATCCCGGTCGTTCTGCTCGTGGCGATTATAACTTTCTCCCTGGTACACATCGCTCCGGGAGACCCCGCTGCCGTAATAGCTGGGGATTTCGGCAACCCTGAGGACATCCAGCGAGTAAGAAAGCAGCTCGGCTTGGATAAGCCGATTCACGAGCAGCTTTTTATCTGGTTGACACACGTGGCACAGGGAGATCTGGGCAGCTCCATATTCTCCAGGTATGCGGTCACTGAGCTGATCGCCCAGCGTCTCCAGCCGACTATTGTCATTGCGCTGGCGTCCGAGATCCTGGCGGTCGTAATCGCCGTGCCATTGGGGGTGATCGCGGCCTGGAAGGCAAACACCCTGATCGACCGGGCGGTGATGCTCTTCGCCGTCCTGGGCTTCTCGATTCCTGTGTTCTGGCTGGCATACAATCTTATTTTCCTGTTCGCCGTCAGGCTCGAGTGGCTGCCGGCAGTAGGATACGAGCCCATATCGAACGGCATCGTGCCCTGGCTGAAGTCGATTACGCTGCCCTCAATAGCCATTGCCGTGATCTTCGCGGCGCTGATCGCTCGCATGACACGCACGACGATGCTGGAGATCCTGCGTGAGGACTACATCAGAACGGCAAGGGCCAAGGGTCTCGGCGACCGCCTGGTGCTGCTCAGACACGCGCTGAAGAACGCCTCGGTGCCGGTAGTGACGGTGATCGGCCTAGGTCTCGCGGGGCTGATCGGCGGGCTGGTGGTGACTGAGACCGTGTTTGCGATCCCGGGGCTGGGCAGACTTATCGTTGAAGCTGTGCTGAGACGCGACTACCCGGTGATACAGGGCGTGATGATGCTGGTCACCATGGCATACGTATTGGTCAACCTGATCGTCGATCTGAGTTACGCATACCTGGATCCGAGGATAAGGTACTGATGGCCAGCCGTGAGACACTCGGCGATGACCTGATCGTCACTATCGCCCAGCCGAATCGCTGGCAGCGGGCCTTGACAGGCACCCGACGGGCGCTCATCAAGAACCCGAACATGCTGCTTGGTCTGGTGCTGCTGATCGTAATGTCGGCAATGGCGATCTTCTCGGGGCAGATCACAGACGTGGACCCGAGACACATCGACACCATCGAACGGCTCAAGCCCCCTTCCAGCCAGTACCTGTTCGGGACGGACCATCTCGGCAGAGACATCTTCGCGCGCGTGGTGTACGGCAGCCGGTTATCGCTGATCGTAGGCATCGCGGTCGCCATTATTACAATGGTGGGAGGCGTCGTACTAGGGCTTATCTCCGGGTATTATCGAACGCTTGACGCGATCATCATGCGCCTCATGGACGGACTGATGGCAATTCCGTCATTCCTTCTGGCAATCGCGCTCGTGGCAATGCTCGGCGCAAGTCTGCAGAACGTGATTATCGCGCTGTCCGTCGTAGAGACCCCGCGCGTGGTGCGTGTCGTCAGGTCTTCCGTGTTGACGCTCAGAGAGAGGGTTTACGTGGAAGCGGCCGAGGCGATCGGAGCCGTGGGAATCCGCATAATGGCCCGACACATATTTCCGAACACGGTCCCGCCGCTGATCGTCCAGGGCACCTACATTTTCGCTCTTGCTATTCTCGTAGAGGCCGGTCTGAGTTTCCTGGGGGCCGGTACACCGCCGGATATCCCCAGCTGGGGCAACATCATGGGCGAGGCGCGACTCTACGTCCGCGTCGCCGAGTGGATAATGTTCTTCCCCGGACTGTTCCTCTCCCTCACAGTGCTGGCAATCAACCTGATAGGTGACGGTCTGAGGGACACGCTCGATCCTACTCTAGCCCGCCGCATGTAGCAGCTCAGCGGACTAGACCGGAGACCAGAAGGCGAGAACGCCGATAGCGACCTCATCGATTGTCGTCACAGGCCCCGTGTCGATCAAGTACACCGTGCTGCCCCCTCTGTCCGACTGTGCCATGAGTCCCGCAGAGGACGCGGAGAAGCTCAGCCTGCCCGCGAAGACCAGGAACCTGCTGTCCGGAGACCACAGCAGATGCGAGTAGGCGTACTGGTCGAAGAACTGAAACATGGTGAGCTGATCCCTCGACGGCGTGAAGTCCACGAGCCTGATAGTAGATCCCGTTGCTGCGTCCAGCAGCGTCCATCTCAACTCCCCTCCGGAGTCAGCAATCGTGACAAGCGCTACCTTCGTGCCGTCTGGGGACCAGAAGTAAGACAGTATGTTCTCGTTGAACACTGCCGTCTCGGAAAAGGTCGCCGACTCCAACATCCTGAATCTACGGTAAACCAGGACCGGCGTGTTGCCGTAGCGGACAGGTCGAACGTCGTCGGCCACGGCCAGATGTGAGCCGTCCGGCGACCACAAGAAGGCCGAGGCCCGACCAACTTCAGAGATTGGCTGGGGCAGAACTATCCCTGAATTCGTGAGTGGCGCGGAGTACAGACCATAACCCGCCCGTCCCACAGGGCTCGACAACGTGAGCTCGCTTAGATTGGGTCTCCAGGCCGGAACGCGATATGTGTCCGACTCCAGCCTGATCCGCTGCATTCTGATGTCATCTTCAAAGGTAACGACAAAGTGGTCAAACGACCTGTGAACGGCCAGTCTGCTCGAGTCAGTGGACCAGGACATCCACAGAGGTCCCCTGTCGATGACAAAGGCAGGCGCCGAGGTCGCGGCGACTTCATCTACGAAGAGCGACAGACCGTGGAGTCGGGTGACAGCCACAAACGCCAGCTTGCTGCTGTCAGGCGACCACAGTGGATAGTGGACGACGCCATCGGCCAACAGACCAGCGTATCCAGGCTCACCTTCATGTATTCGGTAGATTTCACTGTTTTCCCAGTCGTATCCAAACAGTGTTACTACGGGCTGGCCCTCTGAGTTTCTAACTATTCCTGAGAAGGCGACGGTCTTCCCGTCAGGCGCCCACGTGGGCCAAGTGAACAGACCCTGGCCCGACGAGATCGACATCTCTCCAGAACCGTCAGGCAGATATGAGCGTATCTGCGCGTCTGGGCCGACCACCGCCAACCGGTTGATCGAATACACGGGAGGCCACAGCTGATCAGTGTCGCTGAGTGGGGCAACTCCTCCGACTGTGGCAAGCACGATCAGGACAGCCGCCAGCAGCGCTACGCCGGCATATCGTCTGAAGGCGTCGGTCACAGATCGATCGTCATATCGAGACTGATGTTGAGAGCAGGCGCTGAGTGGGTGAGAGCTCCCACGGATATGATGTCCACTCCCGTCTTGGCGATCTCCCGAACGGTGTCGAGAGTGATTCCGCCCGATGCCTCAACCACTGCCCATCCAGAAGCAAGCCTCACAGCCGTCTTCATCTGCTCAGGCCCCATATTGTCAAGGAGGACGAGGTCGGCTCCGGCGGCCAGTACCTCCTCGAGCTGCTCTATTGTCTCGACTTCTATTTCGACCTTTACCATATGGCTGGCGCCGGCGAGCGCACGCTCGACGACCTCTCCGATACCCACTCCCCGCAGCGCAAGCGCTTCAATGTGGTTGTCCTTGATAAGTATCCCGTCCGCCAAGTTGTGGCGGTGATTCCTGCCACCGCCCATGGTGACCGCGTACTTCTCCAGCTTCCGCAGACCGGGCGTGGTCTTGCGAGTGTCGACGATCTGCGCCCTGTATCCGTGCACGGCATCGACGTAGAGTCGAGTCTGCGTCGCTATACCGCTAAGATGCTGGAGGAAGTTCACGGCAGTACGTTCGGCCTTGAGAATCGAGGCCACGCTGCCTGTAACTGAGGCCAGTCGATCGCCTGCTGTCAGCCTGCTGCCGTCTTCTTGCAGCGCGACCGCACTCAGCGCAGGATCGAACTGGGTGAAGACCGCAGCAGCGACGTCGATGCCCGCAAGAACCCCGTCTTCCCTGGTCACAAGCGACGCTGAACCTGTTAGTCCGGGTTCGATGAGAGTGTCGGTGGTTGGATCGCCAGATCCCACGTCTTCGGCCAGCGCCGTGTCGATAAGGTCCCTGATGTCCCGTGATACGAGCATTGTCACCGCCCCGGGTGCGAAAAGGCCCATTCCACAGACATCTAGGAATGGGCCATTGTTACTCTATTTGCAGCGGTCAGATCGGACGATTAGATCACCGCAAGCATTCGATCCAAGGCGACGCGCGCTTCGGCAGCGACGTCCTCGGCAACTTCGATTTTGTTGACTACAACGCCCTCGTTGAGTCCGTCGAGCACCCAGGACACGTACGCCGGATGGATCCTGTACATGGTCGAGCAGGGACAGATAACCGAGTCGAGACAGAAGACGGTCTTGTCTGAATTCTGTGCGGCCAGTCTGTTCACCAGGCTTATCTCGGTCCCGACTGCCCACGCAGAACCCGCGGGCGCCTCTGCGATCATCTTCTTGATGTACTCTGTGGAGCCATTGTAGTCGGCGGCCTCCACGACCTCCATAGTGCATTCGGGATGTACAAGCACGTTGACGTCAGGATACTTCTGCCTTGCCACTTCGATCTGATCGACCGTGAAGCGCGTATGCACAGAGCAGTGGCCCTGCCAGAGTATCACTTTCGCATTCGCGAGCTGCTCTTCGGTATTGCCTCCAAGCTCCTTGAACGGGTTCCAGAGCACCATGTCTTCGAGACCGATCCCCATCTTGAGACCGGTGTTTCTGCCGAGATGCTGGTCCGGCAAGAAGAGCACGCGACCGCCCCTCTCGAACGCCCACTCGAACGTGGCGGGAGCGTTGGAAGACGTGCAGACGATGCCGTCGTTGCGTCCGCACAGCGCCTTGATGTCAGCAGTAGAGTTCATGTAGGTAATGGGCACCACACCGCCACGGTCGCCCAGTACGTCCGTGAGGTCGTCCCAGCAGTCCAGAACGTCGTCGATCTGGGCCATATCAGCCATCGAGCAGCCGGCCGTCAGGTTTGGAAGAATCACATGTTGACCTGGACCGCTGAGTATGTCCGCGGTCTCGGCCATGAAGTGAACGCCACAGAAGACGATGAACTCGGCGGCTTCCTGGGAAGCCGCGAACTGCGAGAGTTTGAACGAGTCGCCCTGAAAGTCGGCGAACTTTATCACTTCGTCTCTCTGGTAGTGATGCCCCAGTACCACCAACCGACTTCCGAGCCTGGCGCGCGCATCGGTGATCCTGGCGTCTAGCTCCTCAGGTGGCGTCCTCATGTACTCTATCGGAAGCTTTTGCCACCGAACGCCAACCGCGAACTCGTCTGCCAGGGTTCTGGAAGACAGTTCGTCATCCGTGGTACAGAACGCGGACTGCTCTATTTCGGTGATCGGAATAGTCGGTGTCTTCAATTCGGCTATTGCCATGACTCTTAACCCTGTGTGGACTATGGCCTCTTCCGATTAGTTCAGACCGCGTCAGTGATCCAAGAGCGCACCTTGGAGAGACCAGGGGCTTGTGCGCTCGATGCGAACATCGACCATTCTACCCTTGAGATCATCTGGATGATCGAAGAAGACCAGCTTGTCGTTGCGATTTCTGCCAAACCACCTGCCCTTGCGTGTGCCTTCGACCAGCACTTCTTGTGTGGTGTCCATGAGCCCCGCGTTGATTTCAGCTGAGACAGACTCCTGTATCTCCTCGATTACCTTGAGTCGCCTCTGCTTCTCGGCGTCAGGGACGTCGTCCTGCATGAGTCTCGCCGAGATGGTTCCGGGCCTGGTCGAGTATGCGGCCGCGTGGACCTTGTCGAATCCTATGTCTCGAACCAGCTCCGCCGTCCGCTCGAACTGGTCCTCAGTCTCGCCGCAGAACCCTACGATCAGATCGGTAGCAAGAGACACATTCGGAATCCGGTCGCGGATTCGGGCGGTCTTTTCGCGGTACTCCGAGTTGGTGTAGCCGCGGCGCATGTTGGCGAGCACCTGATCGTCACCTGCTTGGAACGGAAGGTTGACGTGTTCGCATACCTTGTCGAGGCTGGCGATCGCGTCGATGATGCTGTCGCTCATGTCATTAGGATGTGAGGTCAGGAACCTGATACGGTCGAGTCCTTCGACCTCGTTGACCGCAGCCAGCAGGTCTCCCAGATCGACCGACCCGGGCAGATCATGACCATAGGAATCGACGTTTTGGCCGAGCAGCGTGACCTCTTTGACGCCTCGCCTCGTCAAGTGAACAGCTTCGTTTACGACGTCTTCTACGGTGCGGCTGACCTCCCTGCCCCGACGGTACGGGATTATGCAGAAGGAGCAAAACTTGTCGCAGCCGTGAATTACCGGGATGTAAGTGGCAACGTCCGGCGTGGCCGTAAGAGGTCCGACACAGCCCTCTGGATCGATGCCGAGTCTATGGCCGAGCAGCTCGATGAGGGGATCGTACTGCTGTGGCTGCATGAACACATCGACGTACGGGAACCGTTCGGTCAACTGCTCCTTTCGAGGCCCGACCATGCACCCCATGAGAGCCAGCACCTTCCCGGGATCGCGCTGTTTTACAGGCTTGAGGTGAGTCAGCATTCCCACGACCCTGTCCTCGGCGCTCTCTCTTACGACGCAGCTGTTGAGCACGATCACGTCGGCCTCGCGCGCCGACGCTCCAGGCGAAAGACCCATCTGGTCGAGAGCGCTCTCCAGCCTCTCTGAGTCAGCCTTGTTCATCTGGCAACCGACCGTCCAGACGTAGTAACTCTGCATTTTCTCTCTAACTCTCGATTGTTTTCAGGTAACAGACTACGCGAATTGGGTTCGTGGGCTGAGATACGGGGGCTGCCGGCTGTTGTTGACGAGCGTCTCTGACGGTTGATGCGACTGCGGTATTCTAAATCCGTGTCAGGGCCTTATCTGACGACCGTGACAAACGAATATATGAACCCTCCGCGTTTGGAGTGCACTATACCAGAGAATACACCAATCATCAAGGAAACAGATTGTGAAATTCGTTACTATTCAACTTATGAGTTGCGCTATTCGTAGTTGACCGCCATGAAGGTGACGGTTTTCGCCTGTGACGAATTTCTGTGAGAGTGAAGACAGCGCGAATAGATAATTTTTTCACAAATTCGCGTATTGGTGGGAATCTTAACTCCGTGACACCACCGCGTTAACGCCCAGGGGATCGAAGTCCTCCTGGCTGCCGACCCAGACCTCTCCTCCCTGGAAGAACTCCTTCTTCCAGATAGGCACGATCTGCTTGATACGGTCGATGCTGAAGTGACAGGCTTCGAATGCGGCTCGACGATGTGCGGATGAGACAGCGACGACGAGGCTGGCCTCGCCTATCTCCAGTCTGCCGAGCCGGTGATGGATGGCGACGCCGGTCAGATCCCACTGGGCACGCATCTCGTCAGCAACCCGTTTGAGCTGCTCATCGGCCATCGGACGATACGCCTCGTACTCTAGCCTCAACACACGGCGGTCACCCGTATGATCCCGGGTAGTTCCTACAAAAGTTACGATCGCTCCAGCGCCCGGATGTCGAACAAGCTCCACTGCCCTGCCGGGTTCGAGTGCGTCGTGCGTGATGTGAATTAGTGCGGCAGACCCCATTTACGAGCCTCCACTGACAGGTGGAATGAGCGCGACTTCATCGCCGTCGTCCAGGACGAAGTCAGGCTCCCGATACTCGTTGTTTACGGCCACCACAATTCGCTCTGCATCTGGCAGACCGCGATACTGGGCGCAGACTTGTGCGACAAGCTCGGCTACGGTCGAACCCGAGGGAAGGGCGATCCTCGCGCTGGCAGTTCCAGCCGCTTCGCGGTAGCTGGCGAGGAACACAACCGTCACTAACATCGCGACAACTCCTGTGGGATGGGCGCCAGCGTGACGGTCATGCTATGAGCGCGCCGCCGTTGACGTGGATAGTTTGGCCGGTGATGTACGTGGCCCCATCGGATGTGAGAAACGCGACGGTGCGCGCGATCTCTTCAGGCAAGCCGAGGCGGCCTACGGGTATGTCCGCGTTGGCCGCTGGAGTGGACTGGCCTTCGACGCGAGTGGTGTCGAACGCTCCAGGCACGATGTGGTTGACCAGAATTCCATGTGGGGCTAGCTCAGCGGCGAGAGCTCGGGTTAGACCCAGCGCTCCCATCTTTCCGGCGCACACGTGCGCCCACTCGGCGCGCCCCTTGAATGCGTTGAGACCGGACACGTTGATAATCCGACCCCAGCCACGCTCGATCATTCCGGGAACGACGGCCTGGCACGCGAAGAACGGGCCGTCCATGTTGACGCCGTTTACCTCGCGCCAGTCATCGACTGTCATCTCGGTGAATGGCTTCGACGCCCGCATCCCCGCGTTGTTGACGAGAATATCGACCCGTCCGAACTCCTCGATTGCAGCTCCCACCATCCTATAGACAGCGCCTTGGTCCGAGACATCAGCGATCGTGGCGATTGCCCTCGCTCCCAATTCGCGCGCCTCTGCTGCGACCGACTCGGCCTCGTCCACGTTGACGCGCGCGTTCACGACAATGTCGGCACCCTGCCGCGCCAACTCCAGCGCCGTCGCCCGTCCGATGTTTCGGCCGGAGCCGGTCACGAGGGCTACTTTGTCCGTAAGGGGTTGGGCTTCAGCTAGCACGTTAGCGTGTCTCCTCCGCAGATGGAGGCGGCTCTTGGAAAGGCTCGCCTCGCTTCTCAGCTTCAAGGCGACGGAGATTCCAGTCGTGTATCTCCTCGAACGCTTCCCTACGGCCTTCCTCGTGGCCTTTCTGACGGCCCTCCTGTCGACCTTCGGCTTTGTGTCGCTCTATGAGCGGTTTAACGAATCGGTTGGTCAGATAACGCTTGGTGACCACGGCGGCTCCTTCGAATAAGTCTGCGAGAACTGTAATCAGTATCGCATAGATGACGATGGCGGGCGAGACCATCGCAGTCTTGGTCGCTACTGCGACAGCAGTATCTGCAAGGCTCTCGTGTTCACCAGACGAGACCTCATACCCGGCCATAAACGCCGTCCATCCGACGGTCATCACCAGGATGAGTCCGATACACCACGGCAGCCACTTAGCAGCCACACTCAGGGGATTTTCCCTGACGTTCTGGTTCATGACACTCGGCTCGAGTAGTTACCCTACCCAAGCGGGTGCAGGCCTAGTCAGCCGCGGCGGCTACTCTCTCCGCTGACTTGACCACCGACGCATCGTGGAGCGACTGAATCCTGGAGTCGTCGTAGCCGAGCACATCGCTGAGTATCTCGGTGGTGTGATCACCGACGAGCGGAGTCTGGCCGACTACCATTGGAGTTCTGCTGAACTTGACCGACTTGCCAGTTACCCACATGGTGCCAGCGATTGGGTCCGGCACTTCCATCATGATCTCGCGCTCAGTGAGGTGAGGGTCTCTGGCGGCCTGAGCGGTGGTGTTGACGGGCGAGCATGGGACACCGTGCGCCGAGAGATGGTCGGCCGCTGACTGCATCTCTTTATCGGAGAACCACTCGCTCAGTCCTTCTTCGAGCGCGTCGGCATTCTGGGATCGAAGCTCGCGCGTTGCGAAGCGTTCATCCTCCAGCCATTCGGGACGTTCTACGGCCTGGCAGAGGCGCGTCCACATATTTTCATTGGTCGCAGCTATTATCATCCAGCCATCAGCGGTCTTATAGAAGCCGCCAGTGCCACGTCCATTGCCCTCGCGCGGCTGCTCGTAGCCGTCGCCTAGATAGGCCGAGATGGGAATCTCGTTGACTGTGTAGCCGGTGTCGGCAAGGCAGACTTCCAGCTCCTGTCCCATGCCTGAGATTTCGCGTTCGCGCAACGCGGCGAGCGCGCCGATGGTGGCATGAAGCGACGTTATCCGGTCAATGAGTGGGAAGAAGGTCTTTATGGGCGGGTCGTCCTGGAATCCAGTCAACGACATCAGCCCGCCCATTGCCTGGCCGATGGGGTCGAAGCCCACACGCTCCTTGTACGGACCGTACTGGCCATACGCCGAGACGTTTATCATGATTATCTTCGGGTTCAGCTCCTTCAGCGTCTCGTAGCCAAAGCCCATGATGTCGATGGTACCGGGCCTGAAGTTCTGGAGAAAGAAATCGGACACCTTGACCAGGTCTCGCAGCACTTCCTTGCCCTCGTCGGTCCTCAGGTTGATGGCCAGACTCTTCTTGCCAGAGTTGTACTGCACCCAGTAGGCGCTCTGGCCCCGGACGCGCGGTCCATTCCGGCGGCTCTCGTCTCCTGTGATCGATTCGATCTTGATGACCTCCGCGCCCATTCGAGCGAACATCAGCGCGCACCGAGGCCCGGCCTGGTATCTGCCCAGATCGAGCAATCTCAATCCTTCCAAGGGTGTCTTGAGTTCGGTCATGTCGTCTTTCTCTTTCTGCCGATGATCGGCGCTGCGAGCGGCCCTTCAGAGTCGCCGGGCACAAGTTTAGAGTCTGCCCTTTCTGTCAAGGAATGGTTTGAACCCTTCAAGTACAGGTGTCGGAGCCAGCTTGGTGGCCTGGGCCTCCAACTCGTTATCGTAGTGACTGCGCCATCCCTTGCCAATATCGTCGATGAGCAGATCTTTCACGCCCTGCACCATTCGCGGGTCGTTATCGGCGATGAGTCCGGCTAGCTCCATAGCCTTGTCCATGAGCTG
>JAAXHZ010000229.1 GCA_012270625.1 Dehalococcoidia bacterium
CTCGCGTCGGACGAGTCCGGCTGGGTGACCGGCAGCGAGCTCGTGATCGACGGCGGATGGACAGCCCAGTAAGGCTTCAGACATCGAGCTTCAGGTGTCGGAATCAGCTATGAGGAACACAGTTGACATCTCGTGATTTAAGGTAGTTCCCAAACCCCTGATGCCTGACACCCGAGGCCTGAAGACCAGGAGAATTTCCTATGCAGATAACCGACGTCAAACACTTTCTCGCTAACCCCGGCCGCGGCAAGAACCTCTGCTTCGTCAAAGTAGAGACCGACGAGGGCATCTACGGCTGGGGAGAGGCGTACACCCAGTCCGACAGGGACGTACAGGTAACCGCGCACATCGACCAGCTCCGCCGATACCTTATCGGTCGCGACCCGCGCAACATCAAGCACTTCATCCAGTGGTCCTACGACGATTTCGCCGGACGCCGCGGCGCGATGGACTTCTGGTGCGCCGTAAGCGGCATCGAGCACGCGCTCTGGGACATCACCGGCAAGGCCGCGCGAATGCCTGTGCACATGCTCATAGGCGGCGCGTGCAGGGACAAGATCAGAGTTTACGCCAACGGCTGGGGCGGTGGCGGTGGCGGCCCTGAGCAGCTTGCCGAGCGTGCGCAGGAGGTCGTTGAAATGGGTTTCAACGCCATGAAGTTCGACCCGATTCCCGGCCCCTGGCGCACATTCGTTAGCAAAGACGTCGAGAACGCGGCGATCGAGAACGTCCGAGCCGTGCGCGAAGCTGTCGGGTGGGATGTGGACATCTTAGTCGAGATGCACCGCAGGCTCGCTCCCATGCACGCCCGCAGGATTGGGCGGGAGATCGAGCAGTACAAGCCGTTCTGGTACGAGGAGCCGGTGCTAGCGGAGAACATCGACGCGCTCGCCGCCGTGAAGCGCGACGTGAACATCCCCATCGTCACCGGCGAGGAGCTCTACACCAAGTTCGAGTTCCGAGAGGTCTTCGAGAAGCAGGCGGCGGACATCCTCAACCCAGACGTCTGCAACGTGGGCGGTATCCTGGAGCTTAAAGAGATCGCCGCGATGGCCGAGCCTTACTTCGTTGTCGTCTCACCACACAACTTCAACAGCACCACTCTGGGTCTGGCCGCGACAATCCAAGTGTCTGCGGCAATCCCGAACTTCCTGATCACCGAATACTTCGTAAACCTCGAGGACTTCGGGCGCGACATCGCCAAGCAGCCGTTCGAGGTCGAGAACGGGTACATCGAGGTGCCCGACACGCCTGGCATCGGAATCGATCTCGACGAAGACAGCCTCGCCAAGTACCCGTACAAGCCCTTCGATCCCCGTTCTCCGTTGCAGTATTACCAAGAGGGGCCTTAAACGGCCAGCCGAAACAGAGGGGCCTGTGTTTCAGGAGCGAGCGATGCTGATCGGCGTACTGCTAGTGATAGTTGGAGTGGTCCTGCTGCTGGAGCGGCTGGACATTATCGAGGGCGGTCTGGGTACATACTGGCCGCTGATACTGGTCGCGGTCGGCGCGGCCATGATCTTCGACAGGCTGCGAAGGCGAAGCTGATAGACGATCAGCGCTACGCAGGCCTACGTCGGGCGGCGAGTCTCAGCATCACGTACCCACCGATCCCAGCCAGAAGCGACGCCAACAGGATACCCATCTTTGCGTTAACGATAATCGCGTTATTGTCGAACGCTAAGCCGGTCACAAAGATCGCCACCGTGAATCCAATTCCACCGACCAGGCCCACACCCGCGACGTGCATCCACGAAATCGGCCTCGGCAGCTCGACCAGGCCCAGCCGAGAAGCCACCCAGGGGAAGAGGGTTATCCCCACCAGCTTTCCGACCACCAGACCTCCAATGACTCCGATAGTTACGCTGCTGGACGCCGCCTGTTGCAGGCT
The DNA here is from genome assembly GCA_012270625.1 of Dehalococcoidia bacterium. Next base: position 1,892 of record JAAXHZ010000229.1, read on the forward strand.
TTCCATAGAGAATTCGATGCCAGCGTTGGCCAATGCAAACAGCGGCAAAATCACGTAGCTTGCCCACGGATGGATCAATCGTTCCAGCCGTTCCAGCGGAGCCTCCGTGGCCTGACTGATCTCTTCGATCTCTCCGAGAATCGCCTCAGCCCTCTCCCTGTCTCCAGCAACCAGCGCGGTTCGATACTCGGCCAGAAGCGCGTCCGCCTCCTCCGCGAACTCTTCCCTGCTGAAGCTGGGCCTAGCCGGCGTGAGACCTGCGATCAGCACTCCCGCCACGGTCGCATGCACGCCCGACTTCAGCACTGCCACCCAGATCAGGAACGCGAGTGCGGCAGTAAATGCCGGCTGTTTCAGACCAAGCCTGTCTCCTACCAGCATGGCAACGACTAAGCAGGCGGCGATTCCCAACTGGCCGAAGTCTATCGACTCCGTGTACGCGATGGCGATAACGGCAATAGCGCCGAGATCATCCACCACCGCGAGGCCCAGCATGAACACCCGAAGCTGCATCGGCACTCTGCGCCCGAGCAGCGCGAGCACTCCCAACGCGAACGCGATGTCAGTAGCCATCGGAATGCCCCAGCCACGCACTCCCTCCCCACCGAGGTTCGCTGACAAGTAGATCATGGCCGGTACTACCATGCCCCCTATCGCCGCCACTACCGGCAGCGCAGCCGACCGAAGCGTAGAAAGCTGTCCGAACATCACTTCACGCTTGATCTCAAGACCAATCACGAAGAAGAAGAGCGCCATCAGGCCGTCATTGATCCACTCTTCGACCGTGAGATCGACCAGAAACAGCCCGACGTCGAGCGTAAGGTGCGTCTCAAGAATGTGGTGATAGTGCTCAGATAGAGCCGAGTTGGACCAGGCCAGCGCCGTTAGGGTAGCGGCCAACAGCACGATTCCGCCGATGGACTCGGTGTGAAGGTAGTGTTGGGCAGGGAGAATGATCGCGCGTGAAACGTAAGACCGATCAGCTTGCGCCCTGAGCGTTCCCCTGCTCCGTGGAGGGACGTGCGCCATGAACCGACGTTACTCCACGATCTGGAATGGAGGCATCATGTTGGGAACGACAACCTCGAGAAGCACTGGCGCGTCCGTGTTCAGCGCAACCTCAAGAAGCTCCGCGAAGCCCTCCGGCTCGGTCCTCATTCCAACAGCTCCGAAGGATTCGGCCAGTCTGACGAAGTCGGGATTGTGAAGGTCGGTGCCTATGTAGTTGCCGCCATACCTGTGGGTCTGGTCCCATTCGGATGCGCCGAACGCGCTGTTGTTGAACACGACGGCCACGGTATTGATCCCATGCCTGATGGCAGACGAAAGCTCCTGGGGACTGTACATGAATCCACCGTCCCCACAGAGCGCGACAACCTTCCTGTTGGGCTGCCCGACCTGTGCGCCAAGCGCTGTCGGAAAAGCGTATCCCAACGTGCCAAAGTAGCCGGAGGTGATGTAGGTCTTCGGCTGACGCACTTCGAAGAAGATGTTGCTCCAGTAGCCGATGTTGGTAACGCCGCTCACAACTATCGCGTCGTCAGGCAGCGCATCGCGCATGTCCTCGATAATCCGCGCCTGGTCCGGCGCCAGCGACCTCATGCTGGATGAGAACTCGGAGCGGAACTTGGAAATACGCTCAGCCCCCGACGGTCTGGTCCGGCTCGATCCTGACCTTTCCAGAACACCGAGCAGCTGCGCCGACGCGGTCTTGGCGTCCGCTGCGATTCCCAGCTCTGTTGGAAGATTGCGCCCTATCTCGTCCGGATCGATGTCTATGTGAACGATCCTCGGCAGCTCGCCGTCTGGCAGCTCCCTGAACAGCAGCCGAGTACCTATCGCCAACAGCACATCGGAGTCAGGCAGAACTATGTCCGCGGGTCCCACTGATGCGTAGTTGGTGCCTACGTAGAACGGGCTGTTCTCGGGAACTACTCCTTTGGAGTTCTGCGTTCCCATCACCGGGGCTTGCAGCAAGTCGGCTAGCCGCAGCGCCTCGTCCCCAGCGCCTGAGATTCGCGCTCCCCCGCCGACCATGATGGCCGGTCGCTCAGAGGAGGCGAGAATTTGAGCGGCCCGCTCCACGTCTCCCACCTCAGCAGCCTGAGGCGCATACTCCACTGGGGCGATGATTTCCGCTTCTCCCACAGCTGCCAGCGTGTCAGGTGGTATCTCCAGCTCGACCGGTCTGGGTCTGCCCGTCTTGAGATGCCTGAACGCCTCGTGGACCGCGCCAGGTATCTCCTCCACGCGAGTTACGCGATGGTTCCACTTGGTGAGCGGACGGAACACGTCGAGCTGGTCTTCGACCTCGTGAAGCTGCCCCTCACGCCTCCCAAGCGACTGGCTCTCTATCTGTCCTGAGATCAGCAGCACCGGCGACGATGACGCATACGCCGTACCAAGTCCCGCTCCAGCATTGATGGCTCCCGGGCCGGGGACCGCCATCGCCACCCCCACCTTGCCAGTAACTCTCGCGTATCCATCGGCCATGTAGGTCGTAGCCTGCTCGTGTCTCACGTGGACCAGCCGGACGGCGTCTCTGTACTCGTGGAGCGCGTCGAAGGCCGCCATTATCTGAACGCCAGGCAGCGCGAAGACGGTATCGACGCCTTCTGCTGCCAGCTGCTGAACCAAGGCTTGCGCGCCTGTCACTCTAGGCATTGTTGTTCCCCTAGTCGGCTTCGACTGGCTGAAGCTCTGGCCGCAGCGCGTCGGACACGCCGATCATACTGTCCCGCGTTACCAGCTCCGCAAGCTCTTCCTCGGACATGCCTTGGCTGCCATCGGGCCGACGCGGAAGTACCAGATATCGCAGATCCGCGGTGCTATCGACGACGCGGACCTGGACGTCATCACCCACCTCGAGCCCAAACTCACGCATCACCGCGCGTGGTTCGACAATCGCCCGCTGCCTGTACGAAAAGCTCTTGTACCAGTCCGGCGGCGGCCCCAGCAGCGCGGTCGGGTAGCACGAACACAGCGTACACACGACCAGGTGATGTACGTCCTCGGTATTCTCCAGCGCCGCAAGCTCGGCATCATGGGTCAGTGAGTAACCCATTTCACTCACTGCCGACCGAGCATCCGCTATAAGTCTAGACTTGAAATCGGGATCCACCCATGTCCTGGCTACGACCTTAGCGCCGTCAGATGGCGAACGGGACCGCACACGGTGTATCTGTTCCTCGACCTCACCAGCCTCGATCACACCCTTCTCGACCAGAAGCTCGTTGATTGCGAGCGCTCGCTTGGCGCGGTAGCTCAACTCGATGTCCAGCTGCGTACCAGGATGTTCGGATTCGTCGTGATGATCGTCGCTCATGCTATCCCCTCGGCTCCAGCCACTGTTCATAGACATCTACCAGCAGCAAGTCTCGGCTCCCTTCACTGTACCGCTCGCCCCAGATCTGCGTCGGGTCGAACTCCACCTGGTAGAGCAGGCGTCTGGGAATACCGTCCCCTCCGTGCGCCCTTGACTCCGGGTTAAGAAACGGCCCGCTGATGGCGCGAACGACTCCGCGCTTGCCCTTGATGAACCATGGCGTCCGGTGGTGATGCTCGACCTCGTCCGATCTGATCGTCACCAAGTCGCCGACACTGAACATTCCGGGTTCCGCAGAAAAAACTACTCCCATCGTTCTTCCACTTCAGCGGCGCGGACGTCTATATCTTCGGATGTCAGCACACCCTTCTCCACCAGCAGCGTCTCCAGGGATGCGGACCAGCGTTCGTAGTAGGAAGACGCCTCATACTCCTCAGGAGCCATTGACTCGATGCCGCGCCTTAGCTCATCCACGTTCACGAGATCATGGCTTCTCAGCACGCCTACGAGCGCATTCGTCATGTATTCCCAGTCTGCCCACTCGTGGGTAGTCTGGTCGATGAGGTCGTCGCTCGGACGTCCGCCCATGTCGTGAACACCTGCCATCAGCCTACTCCTGACCCACTGAGCTGAGCGGATTGACGGTCACTCGACTCAGTATAGCGTCTCCTGTGTTCCTGAACTGATGCTCCACATCGGGCGGCACAAGTACCGCATCGCCTGCCTTGATCGGGAACTCCTCTCCTTCCACCCAAAGCGCTCCTTCGCCCTCCACGATGTACGCTTGGTGCTCCCACGGATGAGTGTGCTGTGCGCTCGTCCCTCCGGGTGGGTGCTGCACCCACAGCATTACGTAGTTCGGCACGCCGTCATCCGGCCCCAGAACTGGATTCGCGGCGCCATCGACACTCTTGATTACCGGATTCATATCGTCTCCCTGTGCCTAGTCCTGAATATCGTAGTCTTGGGCGACAGCCATAGGAGCGTCTCCGTTCCATACGCCCTGCATGTTCTCGTATGCAAACTCGGCTCTCCTGAACCAAGTATCCCACGTAGTTCCCGCCGAGTGAGGGGTCACGACGACGTTGTCCATCGACAGCAGCGGATGTAACCGTCCCATAGGCGGTGTGA
>JAAXHZ010000230.1 GCA_012270625.1 Dehalococcoidia bacterium
CGGATCAGGTCGCCGGTGGCGGTGAAGTGGTGGATTCTTGCGTTTCCGTATCCGTCGGCGATGAAGAGCGAGCCATCGGAGGCAATAGCGATGTCAGTCGGACGGTTGAACGGATCGCCGCTCATCGGCTCAGGGGGGTCGTCGGGAGTGCCCAAGGTCATGAGAAGATCGCCGTCCGGGGTCCACTTGCGGACGGTGTGGTTGCCGACGTCGGTGGTGTAGATACTGCCGTCAGGTCCCACTTCGAGATGGTGGGCCGACCCGAACAGACCCTCTCCCCAGCTATTGATGACGTTGCCATCGGTGTCCAGAACGATGATCGGGTGATCGCTGCGGTTGTAAACGAAGATGCGGTCGTGCGCGTCAATGCCGACGCCGACGGCGTGGTTCCACTCCCAACCGTCGGGGAGATTGCCCCAGCCAGGAACATGCTCATACACGTACTTGCCGTAGCTGACTCTGAGAGTCTTGGTTTCGGTAGCCATTTGCGGGGGTCTCCTGCTGTCTCGAATCGAGTGTGTCCGGTGCGGAGTCGATTGTAACATGCTGTGTGGTAGGATGAAGTGGGACATCAGAAATCAAGGGACGAAGAGATGACCACTTCAGCCAAGCTGATGACAGCCGATGAGCTGCTGAACATGCCCGACGATGGGCCACGGTATGAACTTATCAAAGGGAAACTGATCGAATTGGCGCCACCACCGGGATTTTTGCACGGATCGGTAGCCGGAAACGCCTACTGGGAACTGCGCGACTTCGCCAGGAGAAGCGGGGCGGGAAGAGTGCTCGCCGCTGAGACCGGATTCAAGATCTCCTCCGCACCTGACACTGTACGCGCGCCAGACGCGGCCTTCGTTGCCACTGAAAGGCTGCCGGATGGAGATCCGCCCGAGGGATACCTTCCATTTGCTCCGGACCTCCTGGTGGAGGTGGTCTCGCCTTCGGATCGAGCGGTGGACGTCCAAGACAAGGTCCGGATGTGGCTGGGTGCCGGAGCGAGGCTCGTTTGGGTCGCGTATCCGTCCACGAAGACGGTTGTCGCACACAGGTCGAAGACGGACGTGAGCATCGTCGAGGGTGAGCAGCTGCTCAGTGGTGATCCAGTTCTCGAGGGATTCTCGATACCCGTTTCGCGGCTGTTCGAGTAGCGTCTCCCACTCTCATGTGTACTGAGCTTCATGCCTGATACTCCGTTGCGTTCGGGCCGCGTCGAAGCCGCTGAGACTGTTCGAACGACCGCGCTCTCCACCAACGGGCCATCTGCGCCAACAAGCGCCCCATCTGCGTCCGGAGACACTGCCGCAAACGACACGCCCGGCGGCAGGGGTATCTTCAAGACTTTCTACTCACTGAGGTTCAGGGAGTTCCGTTTCCTCTGGCTCGGCATGGTCTTCCTTATGATGGGAATGCAGATGCAGATGATCGTCAGGGGATACTTGACCTACGAGATCACCTCGTCGCCGTTCATCCTCGGCCTCGTAAACGCAGGATTTGCGCTTCCCATGCTGTCGCTGGCGCTATTCGGCGGAGCAGTGGCGGACAGGATGGAACGAAAACGAGTCATCCAGATTGGACAGTGCATGGCAGTAGCGCTGGCGCTGTTCATAGGGGTATCGATAGTGACGAATACGGTCACGTGGATGCACCTGCTGTTCGTGTCCATGGTACAGGGCGCGCAGTTTTCGTTTCTGATGCCGGCGCGGCAAGCGCTAGTCCCACAGCTTGTCGGACGAAGCAACCTGACCAACGCGATGTCGCTCGACGCCGCAGCCATGAGCATGACTACACTAATCGCGCCATCGGTCGGAGGGGTGCTGTACAACGTCATCGGGCCGGAGGGGGTGTACTTCCTAATCTCAGGACTATGCGTGGTGGCGGTGGTGTTTACGTCGATGGTGTCGGCTCGTGGAGGGTCGGCCAATAGGCCGAGCGTACCGATGGCGAGCGACATATCGCAGGGTCTTCGATACGTGGTGAACAGTCCTGTGGTACTGATACTGCTGGTTATGGGTCTAGCGACCGCGCTGCTCGCGATGCCGTTCAGGTTCTTGATGCCGGTGTTTGTAGTGGACGTTTACGAACGCGGACCTGAATCGCTTGGACTTCTGGTCACTATCATGGGTGTGGGATCGCTGGTCGGAGCGCTGTTCATAGCCTCCATCGGCAGGAATCGTCGAGGGCTGCTTCTACTGGCTGGGAGCTGTATCTCGGCGATAGCACTGATGCTGGTGGCAGCGATTCCGGTGTACTACACAGCAGCAGGGCTGATGGTGCTGCTAGGACTCGGAGACGCCGGGCGCCGGACGCTGAATCAAGCGTTGATAATGGAAGAGGTCGATGACGAGTACCGCGGCCGCGTGATGAGCGTTTTCATGATGAACTTCGGGCTGATGCCACTTGGGGTGCTACCTGCCGGGGCGCTGGCCGAGGAATTCGGCGGCCGGTTCGCGGTGATGCTACTCGGCGTTCTTCTGATGCTAACCACGCTCGCGGTGCTCGTGACGCAGCGTCGGCTGCGGGAGCTGGACTAACCAGAGTCATGGTCGCTGACAGCTCTATCCCCTGCCCGTCAGTCGTCTGTTTCGGGATGATTACGCCTGCCAGGGTGCTCGTGGTGGACAGACTTCCTGATTGGAATACTGGGACAATCTTGAGGGATGGGGCCGAGTTCATCTCGGACGACGCCGCGATCGTAGCAGGACTGCTCGCGGCATGGGGCGAATCGACCGAACTCGTAGGCACCGCGCTCGGCGATGACGAGGCTGGAAGACGCACAGTCAGGCGATTGCGAGAGATGGGAATCGGCGGGAACTTCGAGCTTCGAAAGGATATCGAGACTCCGTTCGAGATAAACGTCTCTGATTCGCTTGGAGGACGCACCTACATCTGGGACCGCAGGCCCGAGGTGCTGGCTACCCTGGATGACGCCGACCTGTCGGCGATCGAAGGCGCGAAGCTGCTTTACGTGGATTGGTACGATGCGCCGCATATCGTCCACGCGATGAGAGCGGCTAAAGAGGCCTGCGTCCCAGTGATGCTCAACCTGGAGCACGGGCACTCGCAGGCTGAGGCGCTTTCCAAGCTCGTGCCACATGCCACGATATGCCAGGCCGTAACTGACGCGGCTCAACTCGAGACAGATGCCGAGTCGGTCGCGCGACTGCTATTGGATGGGGGTGTCGAGACGGCGCTCGTCACGCTGGCTTCGGGCGGCGTGGTGGGAATAAGGGGCGAGGAGGCTTTGCACGTCGCCGCGCCAGAACTTCAGCCTGCGGACACCTGCGGCGCGGGGGCGACGTTCTCAGCGGCGTACATAGTGGGTCTGCTTGCCGGAACCGACTTCGAGGCGTCGCTGAGATTCGCGGTAGCGGCTGCGTCGCTGAAGTGTACGATCGTTGGTCTCAGGGCGTTCCCATATGACCATATCAGGGAGCTGGCCAGTGGCCTGGAGGCGCGTTGGCTATCGTAGGCGGCGTTCAGGAGCCTTGACGGTCTGGCGCCCAGCAGCCGATGAATCCGCTTGCGACTTCGCGTGGCTCCTCCTCTCCGGCGGCGTCGAAGACGATGGCGCTGTTGGTGTCTCCGCTGCTCAGGGGCGTGCGCTCGACGTGGTAACCGAGCTCGCCAAATACCAGCAGGGAGCCATCATCCGGAGACCAGAGTGGGAGAGACTGCGCGTACTGGTCGAAGAACATGAA
>JAAXHZ010000231.1 GCA_012270625.1 Dehalococcoidia bacterium
GCACATGATCCTAAGTCATGCTCGTCTACCAATTCCGACACTTCCCCAAACGACTGCCTGGCGCGCGCAATTATAGTGTGAGCGTCGTTTGCGTGTCGAATTCCGGCCATGTAAACGGACACCCGAAAATGCTAAAATAGCAGCAGGACGAAGCGTGCTCGCGCAGTTACCAGCCGGCAATCGGAGCGACCACGAAACATACCAAGAGGCAAGCAGTCATACAGAGGTGAGGGATAGATGGCGAAGCAGTTTCAGTTCGATGCAGACGCCCGGCAGCAGTTGATGTCGGGGATCGACACTCTGGCCGCGGCGGTTGGAGTGACCCTCGGCCCAGCCGGGAGAAACGTTGTGCTGGACAAGGAATTCGGACCTCCATACGTGTGCAGCGACGGCGTTACGATCGCAAAGGATATCGAGCTTCAGGAGCCGTTCCCCAACATGGGCGCCCAGCTCCTGAAAGAGGCATCGAGCAAGACAAACGATGACGTTGGCGACGGCACTACGTCCTCAACCGTAGTCGCGCAGGCTATGATCCGCGACGGGTTCAAGGTTCTTACGGCGGGCGCCAATCCTCTCGCGCTCAAGCGCGGGATCGAGAGAGCGGTCATCGGCGCGCGGGACGAGATACGCTCAATGGCCAGGCCAGTCGATGGCAAGGAGCAGATCGAGCAGATCGCGGTGCTCTCCGCCCATGATACCGAGATGGGTGAGCTCATCGCAGGCGTACTCGACAGGGTCGGCCCACACGGAATCGTAACCGTTGAAGAGTCCAAGGGGCTGGACTACGAGATTGACTTCGTGGAGGGGATGCAGGTCGATCGTGGCTACCTCTCGCCCTACTTCGTGACGAACCAGGACAGGATGGTATCCGAGATCGAGAACCCGTATATTCTGGTGACCTCAGCCAAGGTGTCGGCAGTCAGCGAGCTACTGCCCATGCTGGAACAGGTCTCCCAGGTATCCAGGGACTTCGTGCTGATAGCAGAGGACGTGGACGGTGAGGCGCTCGCGACACTGGTGGTCAACAAGCTTCGCGGAACGCTCAATTGCCTGGCGATAAAGGCTCCAGCCTTCGGTGACCGGCGTAAGGCGATACTCGAGGACATGTCGATTCTCTTCGGCTGCCAGGTCATCAGCGAGGACACGGGCAGGACGCTCGACTCCGTTACCGTTGCCGATCTTGGCAGATGCGGACGTGTGATCTCTGACAAGGACAACACGACCTTCGTAGANNNNGATACGACCTCCGATTACGACCGCGAGAAGCTGGAGGAGCGCGCGGCCAAGCTGGCTGGTGGAGTTTCTGTGCTCAGAGTGGGCGCTTCCACCGAGATCGAGCTTCGCGAGAAGAAGCAGCGGCTCGAAGACGCGCTCTCCGCCAGCCGCGCAGCCATGGAAGAAGGAATCGTCCCAGGCGGCGGGACAGCGCTGCTGAGAGCGGTCCAGAGAGCGGTCGCCAACATAGAGGCAGAAGGTGACGAGAGAACGGGTGTAAACCTGGTGCTGACAGCCGCCCAAGAGCCCATCAGGGTGATATCGGCCAACTCGGGACTGAGCGGCGAAGTGGTGCTGCACCGGGTGTCCCAGGAGGAAGACGACTACGGCTTCGACGCCGAGGCAGAGCGATATGGAAGCATGTTCGAAATGGGAATCGTCGATCCTGCCAAGGTGACCCGAGCGGTTCTGGAGAACGCGGCAAGCGTCGCCGGCATGGTGCTTACGACCGAGTCCCTGATCACCGAGCTGAATCCGATGAAGCTCCCAGCGCCGTATGATGATTAAATTCCAATCTGAACGATCTGTGAGGGCGAGAGGACATCTATCCTTTCGGCCCCTTTAGCAAAGACAGAGGGAAGACCGAATCGGGCTGCTGGGAATGGATACTGAAACCGCGCCGGTGAGTTGCTGCGTATTCACATTCAGGGGTAAACGACTTGGGAACATTCCGTGTAACGATTGACATTGGCGACCCCAGCGGCGAGCGATTTGAGCAGGTCGATGCGCTCGTGGACTCAGGAGCTACATATACATTCGCGCCTAGGGCAATATTGAGGCAGTTGGGAGTGGAGCCGCACCGCACGATGTCGTTCCAGATGGCGGACGGTACGCGGATAGAGCGCGACTTTGGGCGTACATGGCTCAGACTTGATGGAGAACAGGAGGTGTCTCCGATCATCTTCGGAGACGACGAGGTTACTCCCCTACTCGGTGCCGTGACGCTTGAGATTTTCGGTCTCGGCATAGACCCTGTGAACAGTCGCCTCGTTCCGATCACCGCACTGGTATAACGCAGCGCCGGCTCAGAGTCGATAAGACCGCCACATAGATTACCAAGAAATCAGTCAGTGACTAATCAGCTAGAAGATAGCTCTACCATAGATACCGTGACCGATCCCGACGCCACGATCCAGGTAAAGGGCGTCACGAAGCGGTTCGGCTCGCACGTTGCGGTTGACAACTTGTCGTTCGACGTGAAACG
>JAAXHZ010000232.1 GCA_012270625.1 Dehalococcoidia bacterium
TTCGGAGCCAGCCTGATGGCGTTGTTGATCTCTACGAACGTCGCGCATTATGTGACTATGCTGACGCTGGCTACCGGGTGCGCAATGGCCGTGGACACGCTGTACATGACGCTGATGCAGGAGAACGTGCCGGACGAGCAGCGAGGTCGGGCGATGGGCGCGTGGACGCTCAGCATAGGCGTTGCGCCCATAGGTCACCTGGGACTGGGCGGACTTGCCGGAGCGGTCGGGGCACCGCTGGCGCTGTTCGCAAGCGGGTCTGTGCTAGCGGTAGGGAGCTTGATTACGGCGGTTGCGCTGCCGGGAATCAGACGGCTGGGGTGACTCAAGAGAGTAGAAATCGTAACTCCATGCTATCATAATACGAAGAGCGTAAGTCAACGCTGGGCTATGAGCATAAAACACTTGTCAAGACTGAGCGATCATGTAGTAGGTGCAATCCCATGACCCAAGATCAAGAGTGGCTGGAGCGTAAGCTCCGAGAGCAGGAACGGTTCAAAGGTCAACTCGCCAAAGAGCGACGACTCTACAATCTGCATGCAAAGCACCTTGAGCCAGATCATAACGGTGAGTTTGTGGCGATCAGTTTCGACGGGGAACTTGTCATCGGAAAGAGAGATGGAGAGGTACTAAAGCGTGCGGTGGACACATTCGGGCGTGGAAACTTCGCCATGGCTCGTGTGGGTCACGAAGTGATGCACGAGTGGGTTACTTTGTGGTAACGAGTGAGGACTTTCCCTACCTGTCGATACGACTCGGATCCGAGATTGGGATGTCCACCAACTAGCGTTGATAGATACAGGGTTTACTGGTGACCTCGTAGTACCCGAGGGTTCAATACCGCGAGATATTGGGAACCCAGACCATCTCAGAATCTACCGCGTTGCCGATGATCGGTTCACACGTGTCCCGATTTTCAACGGCGAGGTAGAAGTCATTGGTCTTCCTGCCATACGAGACGTAACAGTAGCCGAATTGGGAAGCAAGTATCTCATCGGACTTGGAATCATAGAGAGGTACGTCGTGACGCTCGAACGCGGACAGCGTGTGACCGTTGAGACGTGAATTAACAGGGCCGACATTTCTGGCGGCCCATCAAATGTGTGGGAGTGTTTAGAACTCCCTACCCCAGTCCCGCCAGGGCCTCCTTCTGGCGAGTCATGCGGCTGTCACGCTCGCTGGCGAAGCGCTTGACGCCGGCGTAGATGGAGTCGGCGTCGAAGTGTGCTTTCGGCTATGACATCGGCCTCCGTACCTCTGAGCCTGCTGCCCATGATCGCCAAGGACGTCCTGGGCCCGGGCCGGTTTGCTGGCACTGTCATCAATGGGCGACTACCGTCGCAAGGGGTTGATTATGTTCGGAATCATGGTGGTGTTCGGAGCCAGCCTGATGGCGTTGTTGATCTCTACGAACATCGCTCGTTACGTGACTATGCTGACGCTGGCCACTGGATGCGCAATGGCCGTGGACACGCTGTACATGACGCTGATGCAGGAGAACGTGCCGGACGAGCAGCGAGGTCGGGCGATGGGCGCGTGGACGCTCAGCATAGGCGTTGCGCCCATAGGTCACCTGGGACTGGGCGGACTGGCCGGGGCAGTCGGGGCGCCACTGGCGCTGTTCGCAAGCGGGTCTGTGCTGGCAGTGGGGAGCCTGGCATCGGCGGTTGCGCTGCCGGGGATAAGGCGGCTGGGGTGACTCAAGAGAGTAGAAATCGTAACTCCATGCTATCATAATACGAAGAGCGTAAGTCAACGCTGGGCTATGAGCATAAAACACTTGTCAAGACTGCGCGATCATGTAGTAGGTGCAATCCCATGACCCAAGATCAAGAGTGGCTGGAGCGTAAGCTCGAAGAGCAGCGTCATCTCTATGAGAA
>JAAXHZ010000233.1 GCA_012270625.1 Dehalococcoidia bacterium
GGCTTGCCGTCCATGGTCATGTACTTGCTGCTGCGCAGGGAAGCCGTGGCGTGACGGGTGTTCACGCTGACCCGCTGACCACGTCCGGTGCGCAGCTTCCAGAGGTCTGAGGCGGCAAGTCCGACGGCCGCCAGGCTCGCGGCGGCGGTTTCGCCAATTCTGAAAGACGTCGGCAGGATGGGGTCCACCCCGCCGTAGGTTTCGACCTCGGCTGCGCGTTCCCGGTCCCATCCGGCGATTGGAAGCAGCGTAGATAAAGCGTTGTCGGTCAACGTTGCCATGGCTCATTACCTCGAAGGGGCGTCAGAGAGTGTGTAAATTGAGAATGCAGTGTACCCTCTCTGAAATCGAGACGGTCAAGACACTCTGGAGAGAAGACCACCGCTACGAGCAATCAGACCACCGCCCACAGCCCTTAGTCAATACCCGGAAGGGGCATTCTCAATTAGGCAGTGTTGACATTTCCGACATGAGCGTCATCCACACACCATCTGCACGCAGGATTTCCCCTCTCCCTTGAGGGTGAGGGTGAAATCCGTGCGATTAGCTCGCTCCTCGGCAGCAAAGTGAAAATGTCAACACTACCTAGTGACCGATAGGCTCGTGGGTGTACGGTCAGCGCCAGGAGAAAGACATGAGCGACAACGACATACAGGTCACACGGGTACGCATTCCCGCCATGTCTGGGAGAGGAGTAATCGTACAGCGTGACCAGCGACTGAAGGTCGTCACGCCCGAGGGAACGCAGGTGGGAGACCTGTTCGCGTTCGTGCAGGACGATCTCTCCGAGACGCTATCGCCGAGCCAGACAAGGAGCATCCTCGACAGCTTCACCCTGGAGATCGGCAGGCCACTCTACAGCATCAGGCGCAGGCCGCTCTTTCTGCTGGAAGAGGACACCGTTGGGGTCCACGACCTGCTGGCGCCAGCGTGTGATCCGCTCCGATACCTTGAGGATTTCGGAGTGGACAATCACCCCAATTGTAGGAACAACCTCAACGCAGCCCTGGAGGACTTAGGCTGCTCTCCACCAGGCTATCCCGACCCTGTCAACTTGTTTCAGAACACACCGATCATCGATCTGAGGGGAACCCGCGAGACTCGTGAGTCCCTCGCGAAGCCCGGAGACCACGTTCTTCTGAGGGCGATGGAGGACCTCGTCATCGTCGTGTCCGCCTGCCCGCAGGATATGACGCCGCTCAACGGCGGAACCCCCAAAGACCTCCTGCTAGAGATATACGGCTGAGACGGAAGAAGTGTTGCTCAAAAGTCGATCTGGACTGTCGCTGCTGCATTTATCAGTGGATTCCCACCCAAGCGCCACTTTGGGGTTCACGACAGTATTTATAAAATATAAGGTACTACTTATGACAGTATCATAATATTACCGTATAATATTTTCATAGCGATGTTGCAAGATGATGTGGTGGAACCGGAGAGAGTCGGTTGAACGCCAGACATAGGCCCAAGCAAACCTTGGTCGGGATCGAGTTGGTCAGGCTGCTTGCTCGTGAGGGAGAGCGTATTTTTACGACTAACCGCGCCAGGGAGTTGGCCCCTCGTGTCGGCCTCAAGGGCTCATACGTCTGTGAGGCCCTGTATCATCTCCGTAACAACGACTGGATCATCCATCTGCGCCGTGGCCTCTACGCTCTTTCCTCCACTGTCCCAGGAATCTCTGCGGTCAACGAGTTTGAGGTTGCGATGGCTCTGGCAGACCCGGCCGCGATCTCGCACTGGTCAGCCTTCCAGCATCATGGTCTGACGCAGCAGGTGCCGAAGACGGTGTTCGTACTCACTACTAACAGAACCTCGGTTCCCAGGATGAGAAGGGCTGGTACAGCTAACGCCGGAGGCGGATACACGGTAGGAGATACTACGTACCGCTTCGTGCAGGTGAAGCCCGACAGATTCTTTGGCAGAGAGAGGGTGTGGGTGAACGACACTAGGGTCTGGGTCACCAACCTGGAACGGACGCTGCTGGACGGACTCTCCATGCCCCGGTACTGTGGAGACTTCGCTGAGGTTCTGCACGCCTTTCTCGTTGGGTTGGACAGACTTGATGCCGATAGAATAGTCAGATACGCCTTGCGTCTGGATGTCGCCACAGCCAAGCGCCTAGGCTGGGTCCTCGAACACCATGGACATTCCACTTCTAGGAATGACGACCTCGCTGCACTTCCCATAAGGGGCTATCGGACACTCGATCCCTCCGGTCCCAGAGAGGGGCCGCGCAGCAATCGCTGGAACATACAGGAGAATCTGCCGGGGTTGATTGACGCGTGAGGCCTCTTCGGACACGACTTCAAGAGGCACGCAGGAGTCACGGCCTACCTTGGCATGTGATCGAACGTGATTACCTCCTGTCGTGGATCATTGCTGGTATTGAGCAGGTCCCAGCCCTGAGTGAGACGCTGGTCTTCAAGGGAGGCACGGCCCTCAGAAAATGCTACTTCGGTAACTATCGTTTCTCCGAGGACCTGGACTTCACAGGGCTGGAGGGCGCTCCCACGGGAGAGGATATGGGCTTTCTCATCCAGGAGGCGTGCGTGGCAACTGAGAGACTGCTGGATGAGTACGCTCCCGTGGAAATCGTCTGTGAGCGCTACACTGAGCGTGACCCCCATCCGGGAGACCAGGAGGCTTTCACGATCCGCGCACGGATGCCCTGGCAGAGCCGTCCGCAGACACGCATCATGATAGAAGTCACAGTGGATGAGAAGGTTCTCAGACCGGCTGTCAGGCGAAAACTGATCCACGCTTATGACGAATCACTCGACGTGGACATACGAGTTTACTCACTAGAGGAGATGCTGTCCGAGAAGTTGCGGGCAATCCTGCAACATGCGGAAATGTTTGAGCGTCGCGGGTGGAGTCGGTCCAGGGCAAGAGACTACTACGACATGTGGCGGGTGCTCGATACTTACAAGGATGAATTGGACTTAGTCGATTTCGATTCCCTCCTGCGTGATAAATGCGTGATTCGGCACGTTGAGTTTGAAGGCCACGATGACTTCTTTCCAGGCCGGATGCTCTCCTATGTCGAAAGGACTTGGGAGCAGTGGCTCGATCCGCTGGTGCCTCATCTTCCATCTTTTGAGACGGTTATAGAAGAGCTCCGTCCAAGGGTGGCCGAACTGCTCTCTTGACGCCGTGCCGGACAGATCGAGTATCTACGGAATGTCGGCAGGATCGTGAATTCGGTGATGACCACCTGTAACATCGCTAGAAATATCGTCACGACCTTGAAGACTCTCGTGGTCTTGGCTCCTTGGTGACTGGCTCATGTCCGGCAGTCCGCCCCGAGGCGACTATTCACCGCCGAGAACGGCAATGGCGGTGAGCTCCACGTCAAGTCCAGGCTCGGCAAGAGCGCTGACCTCGACGTAGGCATTGGTGGGCCAGGCGCCCCCGAAGAACTGCTCCCAGATCTCGAGCTGAGCGCCCTCGATGGGCCACATCTCGGTCATGTCAGTCGTATAGGTTGTCATGGAGACGATGTTGGCAGCGCTGCCGCCCTCGGCTTGGACGATGCGCACGATCCGCTCCAGAGTTACCCTCAGCTGTTCCACGATCGGCCCGCCCTCGGCCGCTGAGTTTCTTGCGGTGCAGCCGGATACGTACAGGGTGTCGCCTGCGCGAACGGCGCGCACATAGGTCGGCCCGGCAGGGTATATGTCCTCGTGGTTGTTCCTTGTAATCTTCAATGGATCGTCTCCGTTCTTCAGCTATTCGACATGCAAGAGCCGCGGGGAATTGTTTCTGGACAGACGGCAAACTTGTACAGGCTCGACAGAACGCGCACGGTTGTCTCAGGCATACTGTCACGGATATGATCCAGAGACAAGAGTTACAGGAACTGAGGAGAATCGCCATGCCAGAAAAGCTGATACAGGGAGACCGTTTCCCGAAGATCGAGCTGGACCTAACAGACGGCTCGACCATCACGCTCCCGGAGCAAGTCCCCGGGCGCTACCTTGCGCTGCTGTTCTACCGGGGCGAGTGGTGACCGTACTGCAGGCGGCAGTTGGCCACCTACCAGAGAAGCCTCGATGAGCTGGAAGAGCTTGGAGTGTCCGTCATCGGCGCCACCGTAGAAGACCGCGACACGGCCGCTCGCATGGCCGAAGAAGAGGGTCTCACCTTTCCCATCGCCTACGGGGTCACCGAAGAGAGTGTGGAGTCTCTCGCGCCGTGGTGGACGGAAGACAGACTCCACGGACGCTATATCCAGCCGACGGAGTTTCTGGTGAGTCGCGGAATCGTATTCGGCTCCATGTACGCCTCCGGCCCAATCGGACGCATGGGCGTCAGACAAGCCATGGCATTCATCAAGAACCGAGAGAGCAGACAGCGCCGGGACTGACTCATGATTACGAACATAAAAGCAAGGTTCAGTGTTCTTGAACAGAAGGAGGTTCCCCGGAAGCTTCTGCCCAGCGCGTAGGTAAAGCAGTTACGAAAGTTTAGTCCTGTCGGGTGGTTACACTTGCGCTTGCGGCGCGTTCGGTCTAGGGTATTGACATGGAGTTTTCGATCAGCGAGCAGAATCTCGCCCATATAAGGCGTAAGGTGGAGTCCGGCAGGTACTCCTCGACTGACGAAGTACTCGACAGTGCGCTCTCGTTGCTCGACGAGCGTGACAGTGCACTGGAGTCTGAGCTGGAGGATATGCGGGAGAGTGTCCGTCGTGGCACCGAGCAGGCTGACGCCGGTCTTGTCGTACCCTCGAGCGAGGTCTTCAACCAGCTAAGGCAGCGCAACTCGGGAGTGGTCAAGAGGACTGGATGAGCCACTGTGTATTTACGTTCGAAGCTCGCGCCGACCTTCAGCGGATACACGACTACATAGCCCGCAACAGTCCTTCCAATGCGTTGCGCTTCGTTGTCCGGCCGGAAGAAGTATGCATCGGGCTTGCGGACCACCCTTTCATGGGTACGGCAAGGCCTGAGTTCGGTACTGACCTCCGCAGTTTCGTGGTGCCCGGAACTCGCTACGTCATCATATACAGGCCGGCGGCTGATTGCGTGGAGATCGTCCATGTGCGTCACGGAAGCCAGGACCTGCTCCGACTCTTCGAGTAGTCTTTGTCCTTCGAACGGTCAACAGCGGTTCCAATCTCCGGTTCCTCGCTTAGTCACTCGACAGGTCGCATCCATGAGCGCGACGGTATGGGGGTCGATGCTGATTCACATTGATACAGGCGCGAGTATCTCAATGGCGAAGTCGACGAATGTGACATTGATCGACCTACTGTCGAGTGCATTGCTGTCGCTGCAAAAAACCGCTGGATTCTCCCTAGTTCTAAACGAGTTGTCAGGTGGCGCGAGTGGTCTCAGGACGACCGGAGTAATCTATTCAAGGGGTTTATGTCGAAGCGACTCTGACTGAACCATTCCGACGTTTCAGTCAGGCCTGAGTCTGAATAGGACAAAGACCGCGAACGCTCGCCTGTCCCTGCCGTCAGCTTCCTCGAACCGGATTATGACATTTTCGGTTTCGTCGATGAGGCTCAGAACGTCACCACGGGAAAAGGCAGCATCCGGATCGTAGTCAGCGATGTGACGTTCACGCTGCATGGTAACGAACAGCCTGCCGAAATCCTGTATCTCCGGCGGGAACCTGCCCAGAGAGCCGCTGGAGCATCTGTTCTTGGCAAGACCGTGTTCCAAGGCACGATACGCTTGGCGCCAGGCGCGCTGGCTTCGTCCGGAGGGGGTTGCGCCAACCAGGCTGTCCGCGCAACAGAGAGCTAGGGCGTGAAACAGGGCGTAGTAGGCTGTACTTACTGCGCGGCACAGTTCCGTCTGGCGTGGTCGCCCTCTTCCAACGCCGATCGAGCCGGAGGCCAGATGCTTGGCTATCCTTGTCAGATCACGAGAGTTCACTATACTTGTCTTTGTAGGCTTTTCCCCACTCGGACTTTTCCACGAGCGTGCTGTTCGGGATATTCGAGACTCCGAGTTCTGTCAACTGAGGTTGTATACTCCTAAGCAATTCTAATCTCCATATGGGGGGCAGCAGGCTCAGGTCACCATCGAGCACGATGTATATGCGCAGATATTCGTCCCCATCATGGTCTATCATGGGCACTACCTTTATGAGGTCGAACACAAGATCGTTGCCAAAGCGCCTGGTAAGCTCCTCTCTGACCAAATCGGCGACTTTACCCGGAACTTTCGCTTCTATCACTCTCTTCCTCCTGGCGCAGTGTGACACAGGCAATGCTAACACACGTTTCATACTCACATAGGAATTCAACACTCTTGTTCCATATCCAAATGACGGACGGCGCTCCCTGCTAAGCGATACAATATCGCCAATCAATCCATGCGAGGTGTCACTGTGACTATCTCCCCCAACACCATAGACCCCAAGATGCTCAACGCCCTTGAGTGGCGCTGCATCGGCCCCCCTCGCGGAGGCCGAGTAGTCGCCGTTGCGGGCGACCCCGTCGATCAGGGCACCTTCTACTTCGGAGCCTGCGCAGGAGGTGTGTGGAAGACCTACGACGGCGGCACGTACTGGGAAAACGTCTCAGACGGCTACTTCAACACCGCGTCCGTCGGCGCGATCGCCGTGTCGGACTCAGACCCCTCGGTCGTATATGCCGGTATGGGCGAGTCCACCATCCGACTCGATGTCAGCCATGGCGACGGTGTGTACAGGTCGAACGACGGCGGCCGCTCCTGGCAGCGCCTCGGACTCGAGGACACCCGCCATATCGCGCGGGTCAGGATTCATCCGACCAATCCCGACATCGTTTACGTCGGCGCGCTCGGTCACGCCTTCGGTCCCAACCTGCGGCGCGGCGTGTTCAAGTCCACCGATGGCGGCCAGAACTGGAAGCACGTCCTGTTCAAGAGCGAGAACGCGGGCGCGGCAGACCTCACGATTGACTCGAACAACCCTCGATTCCTGTTCGCATCCATCTGGCAGGTGCGGCGAAACTTCTGGAACCTCAACAGCGGCGGACCTGACAGTGGCCTGTGGCGCTCGATGGACGGCGGTGAAACGTGGGAAGACGTCTCCGGCAACAAGGGTCTTCCCGAAGGCCCGTTCGGACGCATCGGCGTTACGATCAGCCCGTCGCAGCCCGGTCGTGTCTATGCCACCATCGAGGCCAAAGAACCCGGCGTATTCAGGTCCGATGACTACGGCGACACCTGGGAGCTGGCCTCCGACAACCGCGACCTCCAGGGCAGGCCCTGGTACTACCAGCACATCTTCGCTGACCCGCAGGACGCCGACACCGCCTGGGTACTCAACTACTCGGCGTATAAGTCGATAGACGCCGGTAAGACGTGGGAGGAGGTCAACACTCCGCACGGAGACAACCACGACCTCTGGATAGACCCTCGCAATCCACAGCGCATGATCGAGGGCAACGACGGCGGAGCGTGCGTCAGCTACAACGGCGGCGAGACGTTCTCCACTATCTACAACCAGCTCACCGCGCAGTTCTACCACGTCACCACCGATACGCAGTTCCCGTACCGTGTGTATGGCACCCAGCAGGACAATAGCGCGATCAGCGTTCCCTCCAGCACTCACAAGGGCGGCATTCCGTGGGGAGACTGCTACACGGTCGGCAGCTCAGAGAGCGGCTACATCGTCGTCGATCCGACGAACCCTGACATCGTGATCTCCGGCGCGATAGGCTCGTCGCCCGGCGGCGGCGGCAACATGCTGCGCTACGACCACTCGACAGGTCAGGTGCGCATCATCACGGTCTGGCCGGAGATGAACACGGGCTTCGGAGCCGTAGATGCCAAGTACCGCTTCCAGTGGACGTACCCGATCCAGTTCTCTCCACACGATCCCGGTGTGCTGTACGTAGCAGGCAATGTGATATTCAGGTCCACTGATCAGGGAAGCAGCTGGGAGCCGATCAGCCCCGACCTCACTCGTAATGACCCGGACAAGCTCCAGCCCTCCGGCGGAGACATAACCGGCGACGCCTCCGGCGCAGAGACCTACTGCACCGTCTTCTCGTTCGTCGAGTCGCCCCACGAAAAGGGCGTCTTCTGGGCCGGCTCAGACGACGGACTCGTTCATATATCCCGGGACGGAGGCCAGACGTGGGACAACGTCACTCCGGCAGAACTCGAAGAGTGGACGCGCATCGACATGATCGAGGTGTCGCCTCACGCCCCTGCCACCGCGTACATGTCCGGCACGCGATACAAGCTCGACGACAACCGCCCCTTCCTGTTCAAGACCTCAGACTACGGACAGACATGGTCGTCCATCACGAGCAACCTGCCCAATGACGACTTCACCCGCTGCATCCGCGAGGACACCGAGCGTCCCGGAATGCTCTACGTCGGCACCGAGACCAACGCGTACATCTCCTACGACGACGGCGGCGCCTGGCACTCGATGAAGGGCAACCTGCCAGTTGTGCCCGTGTACGACCTCAACATTAAGAACGGTGACCTCGTGGCCGCCACTCACGGCCGCAGCTTCTGGATACTGGACGACTTGGACCATCTCAGGCAGGTATCGGGTGACTTCGCAGGCGAGGACGCGCACCTACTCACGCCTCCGACCAAGATACGCATGGCCGCGCCGTTCCGCGGTCGCGGCGGAAGCCGCGCCAAGAACTACCAGCTCGCGCTCGGCGCCGCGGTCGCATTCATTGACAACAAGGATGAGCTGGGTCGAATCAACCGTCAGTTCCTCGACGCCGGCAACAACCCGCCCGCTGGCGTGCGCGTCTGGTACTGGCTCTCTGAGGCTCCCGAAGAAGAGGTCACACTGAGCTTCCTGGATGCCAGTGGCGACGAGATCAGGAGCTACTCCAGCGTTGAGAAGAAGTCCGACGACGAAGACGACGACTCCAACGAGCCTCGTGTCCCAGCCGATGCAGGCATGAACCGCTTCGACTGGAATATGCGCTACCCCGGCGCTAGCAAAGTGCCCGGAGACAAGACCACCGAGGGTGTCGGCCGCGGGCCGATGGCTCCACCGGGCTCATACCAGGTCCGGCTCACCGTCGGAGAGCAGTCGCAGACCGTCAGCTTCGACTTGGTGAAAGACCCTCGCGTCGACGCAACCCAAGAGGACTTCGACGCACAGTTCGAGCTGGCGATCCAGCTGCGTGACAAGATCTCCGAGACGCACGACAACATCAACCGGCTGCGCAGCGCGCGCTCCCAGGTCGAGGAGTGGGGCAAGCGCGCCAGAGGCACCGCCGCCGAGCAGGCAGTCGCTGATGGCGCAGAGTCGGTAACGTCCAAGCTGAACGACATAGAGTCCGCGCTAATCCAGACCGAGTACAAGGGCGCGAGGGACAGGCTACACTTGCCAATCCGCTGGAACGCCAAGCTGGCCGGCCTGATGCCCGTAGTCACCTCAGGCGACTACCGTCCACCCAGGCAGGCATACGATGTGTTCGCCGAATACTCAGAAGTCCTCGACGACTACGCCGCCTCCCTCCAGCGCATCCTCGACGAAGACCTCGACGAGTTTCAGAACCTCCTCGCCGAGCTGGAGGTCCCTCTAATCGCCCCAACCTCAGAGACATAGTCCAAGTTCTCGATTCAACCAAACAGATCGGAATGGCTTCCTGTCCGTACCAGGATCAAGGTATCGTCACCGCTTGAGTCCCAGATCAGTAGCCAGTCCGGCTCTATATGGCACTCCCAGTAGTGATACCAAGAGCCTGACAGGCGGTGCGGCCTGTTGCGTGCATCAAGAGATTGCCCCAACAGGAGTCGCTCAACTATCGCCCATAGTTTTGCGAGGTTCTTTCCGCGCCTTTTGGCGCGCCTTAGATCCCTCTCAAACCGCGTCGTAGTTGAAAGACGCATGGATCAGTCGAATCTGGCCTTGAGCTCATTCAGGCTGCCGTACTCAGTCAGTCCCTCTCTATCACGGGCCTGTTCCAGCGCTTCGACGGTTTCCGAGTTGGGAATCCTAACCGAGAACGGAAGTCCTCTGTGCAGCGTCACCTGTCTATAGAACAGCGTAATGGCCTCGGTTGTCGTCAACCCAAGTGACGAGAAGAGTTCCTCGGCTTCTCGCTTTAACTCCGGCTCAACACGAGCACGTATCATTTCGGTCTTAGCCACAGTTCACCTTCCATATAATCGACATAATCGACGCATACATATTGTATCACAAATGGGGTACAGTCTCATTTGGAGGCGCCAACTTGGCCAGGCGTGAGTCTGGATCAGCTAGAGCCGACCCGCGAGCGTATGATAGTAGTATCCGACATAGAACCTGCTCAACTATTGCATGTCCAGATTTAAGCTGGCCTCCCCGGATTGAAGCGCCTTGACCCCAATCTACTCCCTCGCCGCCGTCCGCGCTCTTGCACTCCACACTCAGGGGCTCGATGAACCTATGCGCCGGGGGGCGCGACCTGGCCTCGACGACGTGTACTCTGCAGTAGAGTGCGTCGGCTGGGTGCAGATCGACACGCTCCAGGTCGTCAGACGCGCACAGTACCTGACCCTGTGGAGCAGGCTCGGCAGCTACGACCCCGACCACCTAGACGCCCTGCTGTTCGACGACGGCAGCGCCTCACCGGACAACAACCGCCGGCTGTTCGAGTACTGGACGCACGCCGCCTGCATCATTCCTCTGAACCAGTATCGCTACTTGATGCCGATGATGCGGCGACGATCGATAGGACGTGGGAGCTGGCATCGGAAGTGGGCCGCCGACCCGGAGAATCAGAAGCTCGTGAAGTCCGTCCTGGAGCGTGTGCGTGACGAAGGCGCGTCTCGTCCCGCCGACTTCCGCACCGAGCGAAAGGCTCCAGG
>JAAXHZ010000234.1 GCA_012270625.1 Dehalococcoidia bacterium
TCGCCAACAACGTCGCCAGCCACTCCAGGCTGGAGATCGGCGACATCGACGAGGGATTCGAGCAGGCGGACACTGTCATAGAGCGAGAGTTCCGCACCAAGACGGTCCACCAGGGCTACATCGAGCCTCACTCCGCTACCGCATGGTGGACTCCCCAGGACAGGATCACCGTCTGGGGAAGCTCGCAGGGACACTTCCAGATACGAGACCTGACGGCTGCCGTAGTTGGTATGCCCTTCTCGTCGATTAAAGTCGTGCCGATGGAGATTGGCGGCGGATTTGGCGGCAAGACCACCATCTACCTTGAGCCGGTAGCGGTCGCGCTGTCGAAGAAGGCGGGCCAGCCCGTCAAGATCACCATGAACCGAATCGAGGTCATGGAGGCCACCGGCCCAACTTCCGGTTCGTACATGAAGGTCAAGATTGGCGTCACCAACGACGGCAAGATGACCGCCGCCTATGCCGACCTCAGATTTGAGGCAGGGGCCTACCCAGGCTCGCCTGTGGGCGCCGCTGCCAACTGCATCTTCTCACCCTACGACATCGCAAACATCCTGATCGATGCCTACGACGTGGTTGACAACAAGCCCAAGACGACGGCGTACCGCGCGCCGGGCGCTCCTATCGGCTCTTTCGCGGCGGAGACCATCATTGACGAGATTTGCGAGAAGCTCGATATGGACCCCATTGACTTCCGAATCCTCAATGGAGCCAAGGAAGGCACTCGCCGCGCTACTGGTATCATCAACCCACCCATCGGCGCCATCGAGACCGCTCAGGCCGCCAAGGACCACGACCACTACGCCGAGCCCGTCGAGGGCAAGTGGCGGGGTAGGGGAGTCGCGTCCGGATTCTGGATCAACGGGACTGGCCCGGCATGTGCGACCGCCAATCTTAACTACGATGGCACGGTCAACTTGACCATAGGTTCCATGGACATCGGCGGCACGCGCCCCGCGGCAGCGCAGCAGCTCGCAGAGGTGTTGGGAATTCCGGTCGAGGACGTCAACCCTCAGGTCGGCGATACCGATGCTATTGGCTACACGTCGATGACGGGAGGCTCAGGCGCCGCGTTCAAGACCGGCTGGGCCAGCTACGAGGCCGCCCAGGACGTGAAGCGCCAGATGATCGATCGCGCCGCGATGCTCTGGGAGACCAGCGCCGACGAGATCGAGCTGGAAGGCGGCGTGTTCAGACACAAGTCCGACCCTGAGTTGAGCATGAGCTTCGCCGACCTCGCCGGCCGCGCCGCGGAGACCGGCGGCCCGATCGTCGGCAGCGCCAACATGGACCCGGGAGGAGCCGGCAGCGCCTTCGCTACTCACATAGTGGACATAGAGGTCGATCCTGAGACGGGCAAGGTGGAGATACTCCGGTACACTGCATCTCAGGACTCCGGCACCTCGATCCACCCAAGCTACGTTGAGGGACAGATACAGGGTGGCGTCGTTCAGGGCATCGGCTGGGCGCTCAATGAAGAGTACTACATGAGTGACGACGGCCAGATGATGAACACCAGCCTGCTCGACTATCGGATGCCCACGTCGCTCGATCTGCCCATGATCGACACCGTGGTTGTCGAGGTCCCCAACCCGAACCACCCGTTCGGAGTCAGGGGTGTCGGCGAGGTCCCGCTAGTTCCGCCGCTGGCCGCCCTCTCGAATGCGATCTACGATGCCACCGGAGTTCGCATGAGAGAACTCCCAATGAATCCGGCAGCCGTCACCAAGGCCCTGCATGAACACGGAGTCAGCTAGCAGGATTTCTCCTCTCCCTCGAGGGAGAGGGCTAGGGTGAGGGTGAGATCCATGCGATTGGCTCGCGCTCCTCGGTAGCAAGGTGAAAATGTCAACACTGTCTAGAATCGCGGCGGTTTAATCTCATAGTCCCATCTCCAGACATGGAGATGGGACTCTCCTACTGTCAGGTTGAAGTAGCAGTCGAGGAGTGAAGAGATGACAACCTCGGCAGTCGATCCCATTGTAGGGACCCAGCCCAAGCGGCGGCTGTTCACTGTGGACGAATACTACGCCATGGCCGATGCCGGAATCCTGACGGAAGATGACCGCGTCGAGTTGATCGATGGGGAGATAATAGTCATGGCACCCATCGGCGACGAACACGCGGCAAGCGTCGATACTGGGAACTACTTGTTTGCGTCCCTGGTGATTGCGGAACGTGCCGCTATTAGGGTCCAAGCGCACCTGCGACTTGCCACTCGCAACCAGCCTGAGCCTGATCTCATGCTGCTGAAGTGGCGTGACGACTTCTACCGCTACCAAGCGCCCCGCGCTGACGATGTTCTCCTTCTGGTAGAGGTGTCCGACTCGTCTCTCTCTTACGACCGCACCGTGAAACTTGATCTCTACGCGCGTTTCAATATCCCGGAGGTCTGGATAGCCAACATCCCCTCCCGCGTCATTGAAGTGTACACCGACCCCATCGACGGCGAGTATGCCATCTCGAGAATCTACCGTCCAGGAGAGACCGTCACGCCAACAGCATTCGATGACATGCAGCTGCCGGTAAGCCGCATCATAGGCGCCCTGACTGAGGACGAGCCCTCGGAAGTAGGGGAGGATGCGTGACTTTGGCAATCCGGGAAGGCTGCCACATGGCCGGTAGAGTTTACGCTGTCCTCCTGGACGTCTGAAGGCTACTCCGGTCCGACTTTGATAAGCAGCTTCCCGAAGTTCTCGCCGGTCATCATGCCTATGAACGCTTGTGGAGCGTTCTCCAAGCCTTCGACAACGTCTTCTTTGTATCTGAGTTCGCCGCTGCGTATCCACTCCGCCATCCGCTGACGCGCGTGCTCGTGCTTGTGCGCGAAGTTGAACACAAGGAACCCCTCCATACGGGCCTGCTTCTGGATCAGCAGTCCCATGCTGCGGGGGGCCATCTCGGGTTCAGCCAAGTTGTACTGGGAGATCTGCCCACAGACCGAGATGCGCGCGTGGACGTTAATCTGCTGCATTACCGCATCGGTGACGAAGCCGCCGACGTTGTCGAAGTACACGTCTATACCGTCGGGGCAGGCTGCGGCTAGGGCGGCGTCAACGTCCTCGGTCTTGTAGTTGATGCCCACGTCGAATCCCAGCTCGTTGACTATGAAATCGACCTTGGCGTCGCTGCCGGCAGTGCCGACGACACGGCATCCCATGATTCGCGCTATCTGTCCCACTACCTGCCCGACGGCGCCCGATGCGGCTGAAACTACAACCGTGTCTCCCACTTCCGGCCTGCCCACTTCTAGGAATCCGTGGTAGGCAGTCATACCTGGCATTCCCAGCACACCTATCGCCGTCGAGATCGGAGCCAGGTCAGTGTCCACCTTGCGCAGCGCGCTGGGTCTCGATACCGCATACTCCTGCCATCCCAACGAGCCTTCGACAATGTCACCCACCTGCACTTCTGGCGACCTCGACTCGACCACCCTTCCTACGACCCCACCCGTCATTACTCCGCCGATGGCAACCGGCGTCGCGTAGGACGGCCCTTCCCTCATCCTGCCTCTCATGTATGGGTCGAGCGAGAGCCAGACGACCCTGACCAGCGCCTCGCCTTCTCGTGGCTGCGGTATCGGCGCCTCTTCGAGTCTGAAGTGCTCAGGCTCTGGGTACGCGGTGGGTCTGGACGCGAGTACCACGCGCCGGTTTATCTCGGATGTCATTGAGGGTATCTCCTGTGAAAGACTCGTGCGCCGATATGCTAGCACAGCCCACCGTCACGTTGGATAGCCTGGCGCCGGGAGGCGTTAGCTGCCGAGTGAATCCAGGACTATCTGAAGGTCCTCAGGCAGAGGAGACTCGATCTCATGGCGGGACCCCGTTGCGGGATGCTCGAACCCCAGGTAGGCCGCGTGCAGAAAGTGTCGGCCTATTCGAGGATCGGCGCGACCGTAAGTCTCGTCGCCGACGACAGGGTGTCCTATCGAGGCGAAATGCACCCTGATCTGATGCGTTCGGCCTGTCTTCGGCCTCACGTCGATGAGCGAGCAGCCCCGATAGTTCCTGAGCGTTCGATACAGTGTGGACGCCGGACGGCCATCATCGACAATCGCCATCTTCTTCCTGTCGTCGGGGTCGCGTCCTACGGGAGCGTCAATGATCGCCTCAGCCGGATCCGGGTGTCCTGCCACCAGAGCCAGGTATCTCTTCTGGATCGATCTGTCCTTGAACTGCGCTGACAGGCGCTCGTGGGATTGATCGGTCTTGGCGACCAGTATCAACCCGGACGTGTCCTTGTCGAGTCTGTGAACCAACCCTGGGCGTGACTGCCCTCCAACCGTGCCAATGCCGGAGTTAAGCCCCATCACGGCATTGAGAAGTGTGGAGTCTGGGTGACCGACACCAGGATGCACGGGCATACCGGCTGGTTTGTCCACGACCAGCAGATGTTCGTCCTCGTACAGCACCGATACCGGGATCGACTGCGCTATCATGTGCGGCGGCACGGGTTCGGGCATCTTGATCTTGACAGACTGACCGACCCGGAGCCTGAATCCGGGATTCGTTGGACGTTCGTCCACCTCGACCTCGCCGTCGACGATCAGACGCTTGATCCTTGTCCTGGACAGGTCAGGACATCTATCAGCCAGAAAGCGGTCGAGCCGCTCGCCTGAATCCTGACATTGGAACACGCGCAGATCGCTCAAGTCGGCTCACGCCCGGCCGTCTCTTCACCCATAGGCTCGGCTGCCGCCGGTCCGGCGTTGTCAAAGAGGACCATGCTGGTGATGAGAAGTATGATGCCCACCACGACTGCTGAATCAGCGACGTTGAAGATCGGCCACGGGCCTACGTCAACGAAATCGGTTACCTTCTTCGCGACCACCCTGTCGATCAGGTTCCCGAACGCGCCGCCTAGCAGAAGTCCAACGTTCAGTCCTGAGAGTCGTGTCTGCCCGCCGTGCGCTCGGTAGAAGTAGATGATGAACCCAATGGCGAATACGGATGCGATCGTCAGCAGCAGCGTCTGGTCGGGAAACAGACCGAACGCAGTTCCCGTGTTGGTGCCGTGGGTGAGTCGGAAGAACCCTTCTCTAGGCCATGACTCGCCGATGTCCAAGTTCGCCCGCACCAGATACTTGGTCACCTGATCGGCGGCCAGTGTAATCGCGGCGACGCTGACAAGGATCCAGATGGTGGGAATCTTGGACAACGCGCTCATGCGACCGAGTGTGCTCGTATCTGGCATCTGGTCTGGTTGGGTCAGCATCTGAATGCAGCTCACGTCTCTGGACGCACTTTCCAGCATAGCACAAGATACGTAACCGGCAGGAGCAATTCGACTCACAGAGCCAGGGCAATCGCATCTTATTGAGA
>JAAXHZ010000235.1 GCA_012270625.1 Dehalococcoidia bacterium
CCCCTGGATTGCCGAGCGGCGAGCCACTTCGTGGGTTCCGGCCCCGTATCGGAGTACGGGGTGAACGTTCTTTCGCCGGAATGAAGAAAGGGTGATACCTGCCAAACTGGGACAGGTTCCAAGGCGATAGTGTGAGGGTGTTTGTCGGCTTGTGGGGATTCCGGCTACGCTAGTGGACAGCCCAGCATTCAGCCTACGCGGTCCTGATGTTGTGGGAGGGGAAGATGAGGCGCTGGACAGATTGGACGCTGGCCTCGGCGAACTGACGGGAGTCGGCCAGGATCTGGTCGGTCAGGCGGAGGTCGTCGGGGTCTCGCAGGGAATCGACGCTGTGTTCGGAGCCGTACTCGGGCGGTATGCGGTTATCGAAGTCCTGCTCTGATAGGACACCGTAGGCCAATGTCCAAGCTCGGGCGACGGCCTGAAGGTCGTAGCCTCCGCCGCCGAGGGCGAGCCACCGGCTGGGAGAAGAGCGAGCGAACTCGGAGACGGCCTCCGCGAACCCTTGCACAGTCAGCGCCAGGTGGGTAATCGGGTCCCTGTAGTGGGAGTCTATTCCCAGCTGGGTCACAAGGACGTCGGGCCTGAACGCGTCGAGCAGGGGAATGGCCGTCTCCCTGAAGGCCCATAAGTACACTTCGTCCGACGTGTATGGGTATAGAGGAACATTGACCGAGTAGCCCCGTCCGACGCCTGCGCCCGTCTCCTGGACAAATCCGGTTCCTGGAAACAGGAACGCGCCGGACTCGTGAAGCGAGATAGTGAGGACGCGGTCCGTCGAGTAGAAGGCGTGCTGAACTCCGTCGCCGTGATGGCAGTCTATGTCAACGTAGGCGACCCTCATGCCTTCCTGGAGGAATCTGTGGATGGCGATAACCGGATCGTTGAATACACAGAAGCCGTAGGCGTGGTCGGGCATTGCGTGATGAAGACCACCTGATACGTTAAATGCCGCCTCAGTCTGGCCGGAGATCAGCGCTTCAGCGGCAACCATCGTAGCTCCGGTGGACAGAGCGGCTGCCTCATAGATACCAGGATAGGCGGGGTTGTCTCCAGGGCCGAAGTTGAACGCGGCGGGATTGGCGCCCGATCGGCCCGCGCCGATGTCCTCGACGCCGTCTATGTACTCATCCGAGTGGAACCAGCGCAGCTCGCTCTTGGTGACTTCCCGAGCAGGCGCGACGTTGGAGTGCTCGGGCAGAAACGCTCCGTAGCTGTCCAGGAGCCGGTGGGTGTACTGGAGACGGACCGGCTTCATGGGATGGGTCTCGCTCAGGACATGGGCCGACATCCGATCGTCGTACACGAAGAGGGCGCGTCTTGGCATGTGGGAACCTTGGCTGGAGTTGCGAGTAGGCGTCGAGAAGTCGCGCGCAATTGTAGCACAGCGAAATCTACTCAGACGGCTCGGACTGGCGCAGGCGCTTGATCCAGCCGACGGTCGCGGCGGTGGCCGTGGCGAGCAGCGCTCCGCCGATGATGGCCGACGTGCCCAGACTGCCGGGGTCGGCAACCTCCAAGATCGATCTGCGCCCTGAGAGGTGTGTGCGCCAGGCGGCATCGAGCTGGTCGATGTTCAACCCGTAGGTCGCGATCAGCGCCTGCTCTACGTTCTTACCGTCGCCTATCGCGCTGAACAGGGATGCGAGACGATCCTCGCCGAAAGCATCCGCCATGAACTGGACGATGCTCGCGGACTGGGAGTAGAACAGCCGCACGTCCCTGGGCCGCCCGGGGACGGCGCCCATGTGCCTGAGACGGATAAGATCGCCGCGCGCGAACGCGCGCCTGACCTCAGAGTCACGTTGATGGCCATGCGGTTCGAAGTACATCGCGATTCCCTCGTTGAGCCACGCGGGAATACGGGTGTGACCGTGCCGGGAGTCCAAAGCCTCATCCACCATCAAGTGAGTGAGCTCGTGGACGAGACCATCATGGTTCAGCCCCGCCAACACCAGCGCACCGTGGTCGCCCATCGCGAATCCACCGTATAGAAACACGTCCTGCGAGGTCTGGCTGACCGGCGGGAAGCTGCGGGAGGCCTCAGCGCGATCGTTTACCAGGACGGCCTTGAAGTTGTAGTCACCGTCGAGGCCGAGCATCTGCTTGACCCGCGCCATCCTCAAAGAGACATCCGTGCCGACACTCCACACAGCGCGTTCCGAGCGGTCGTGCCAGAGCAGCGTGAAGTCCTCGAACTCCATGCGCTTCCAGTCATATCTGCGGTCAAGAAACTCGAAGCTGAATCTGTCCGACTCAGTCTCACGACCCTCGGAGTCGGTGAAGACGTAGTAGTACTCGATATCGACTCCTTGGGGTATGAAGGCGCCCCTACCCGTCTGAATGACGAACCTGGCCGACAGCGGGCCTGAGTTGCTGAACGACTTTGGGTAGGCGTACACGCGCGCGTCGGCCTGGCCCACCCGGTAGAAGATGCGGACGTCACGGACATCAGACGGCGCGTCCGCGGTCAACTGGATAACGATCTGTTCAGGGAAGTCGATACGATGAGTGGACGAGAGGACCGTAACGCCAGCGGCGGGCGCCGCGGCGGGCGGAACGTCCTGATCGACGGTCAAGCCTCCAAGGGCCACCGCCGCAGTCAGGATGCTCAAGAGAACCGCGCTCAAGTCCCTACAACTCCTCGATCAGATTCCAACTATTTTGATGGTGGAGTGCGCCCTGTAGATTCTGTTGATGTTGATTAGGAGGGCCGTGAGGTTCTCCACGTAGCGAGAGTTAGCCAGCCCGCCGCCGTCAACCGCTCTTACACTGGCTATCAGCTCTGCCAACTCCATTACCCTGGTCTTGGCTGCGGTGTCGTCGGCGCAGACGACGACGTCAGCGTCTATCACGGTGTCCGGTTCGAGAAGCTCCTCGGCGCTCAAATTATGAAACGCTCCAACCACCGGGCAGTTAGCAAGTATCTGCTGCGCTTCCTCGGCGGCGGAGCCGGATTCCGGGGTTACCGCTCTGGCGACGCCTCGGCTGAACGCCAACGGAGCGACGACATCGACTATCAGCTTGCCATCGAGTGCATCGCGGAGAGACTCCAGGGTTGGACGGTGTCCTGAGTACGGGACGGCCACGAATACGATGTCGGAGTCAGACGCGACCTGTTCGTTCAGACCGCCTGTGACAGGCAGTCCAGGCCGGATGGCGGTGATCGAGGCCGCCGCGTCTGTCGCGCGTCCAGCGTCTCTGGAGCCTATCATCACCGACTCGCCAGCCATCGCAAACCTCAACGCCAGTCCTCTGCCTTCAGGGCCTGTGCCGCCGATGAAACCAATCATGTCGTCGTCTCCGCAGATGCTGTGGTGCCAATGTCACCGGGATAGCGTAACCTGTCATACGGGGTGTGTAAAACCTCGGATGGGAGAAAATTGCATAATTGCAATTTTCGAGGAGTGAGTGGAGAGAAGCGAGGAGTGAGAGCGTTGTCGAATAGGGAAGTGCAAAACTCCGAAATCCNNTATTGATTGAGTTTTGCACTTCTCTCTCGAACCACGCTATTGACGACACATCGGGGGCTTATGCAATTTTGTTCTCGTTCGGAGAAGCGTTGCGTGGGTGACGGTGTTTGAATACAATGCAAGACAGCCAAGTTGAATCGAAGGAGTACAGGAATGCCCAACGTGACCACTGAGCGCATCAGGAACTTTGCCCTTCTGTCGCATAGTGGAGCGGGTAAGACTATTCTCGTAGAAGCTATGCTCCACTCCACTGGCGTCACAACTCGCATGGGGACTGTCGAGGACGGGACGACAGTGTCGGATTACGAGCCGGAAGAGCAAAAGCGCACCACGAGCGTAAACACGGCGATCGTGAACGTTCCCTGGGAAGGCCACAAGCTGAACGTCATAGATAC
>JAAXHZ010000236.1:0-211 GCA_012270625.1 Dehalococcoidia bacterium
TGAGATACAACGATATCTGGTCGCCGCAGAGAGGATTGAATCCTTCTGCACTCCGGTCAGCATCGTCGATTCTCTTGAAGTTGCGCGGTCTCCGGTTGTGGTCCATCACAACCTCAGCGTACAGGTCTTGAAGATCGTTCATTGAATCGGTCCCTTAAAACGAAAACTCGTACCTCGGTATGGCGTCGAGGAACGATCTCTCCAGGTAGTC